>CAIJED010000219.1 GCA_903819595.1 uncultured Methanomicrobiales archaeon
CACACTGCAACAGTGAGCCGGAATTCACGGAACCCTTTCCGTTGGGTAAACAGGGCACTCTTTTTTAAATTCTCCGCCTTATCAAGGAAATGGGCATGTACCGCTGACACAATATCTTTTTCACGTTCGGGGGTCAGATCAGATGCAGGGAGATGAATTTCCAGAAGGTCCTTCCTGCTGGCCTGGAGCGGGTATTTTGTATATGCCACGGCATGCGCGATGCACGATTCTGCCCGTTCTGACAGTTCACGTGCGTTTTCGGGCGTCGGGTCATCAGGATCAAAAAAATGGGCAATAGTCCGGAATGTGACCGGGACAACTGTCTTTTTATTGGATTTGTTTATTATGTTCATACCGCTCGACCTCATGGAACACGTATCAATCGTATGCTTCATGGGAATAATTTGTAGGTACATTATATCAATCTGCATGATAGAACGAAATTTCGGCCCGATGCCTTGGTGTGGAATTGCATACCTCTTGAAACACGGTAGTATACTGACGCAGGAGACTCATAAAAGGTTTTTGCGGCGTATAACGGGGTAATAATAATAAAAAATAGTGCTGATACACCACCATCCACCTGGAACCGTGCAGATGTTATGCACCAGAAGTAATTAAAAAAAGAATTCCCTGGGATTATTCCGCTTCGAGCTGACGCTTCGCGTCCATGAGGATTTTGACCTGTTCATCAGAGACTTTCGGGTAAGACAAGTCCAGGCCACTGATGGCAGATGTAATCGCTTCGGCAACAACCGTGCGGGCTACCCACTTGTAATCCGCCGGCACGATAAACCACGGTGCATATTCTGTCGATGTCGCAGCGAGCATCTCTTCGTAGGCAATCACATACTTATCCCAGTATTGCCGCTCAGCAAGGTCAGCAGTCGAAAATTTCCAGTACTTATCCTTATCCTCAAGCCGGGCCAGCAGTCTTTTTTTCTGTTCATCCTTTGAGATATGGAGGAAAAATTTGAGAATAATCGTACCGTTCTGAACAAGATGTCTCTCAAACGCATTGATATCCTGGTATCTTGCTTTCCAGAACCCGCCACTTTCAGGTCCAAGCTTTTCCGGGAGTTGCTCCATGCGTTCCGGGTGAACCCGGACAACGAGTACGTCCTCGTAATAGGAGCGGTTGAAGATGCCGATCATCCCGCGTTCCGGCAGTACATGGTAATACCTCCAGAGGAAATCGTGGGCATGCTCTTCCGAACTCGGCACCTTAAACCCATGGACAGCACACCCCTGCGGGTTCACCCCGGACATAACATGGCGAATTGTCCCGTCTTTTCCTGCCGTATCCATTCCCTGAAGAACAATTAAAATGCTATACTGACCTGACGCAGCCAGTAGTGCCTGGGCCTCGTTTAGTTGTGCCCGGTCTTTTTCCAACATCTGCTGGAGCAAATCCTGTGCGGCATCCTCACTCATTTGCTTTAATGTCTCGTTCTGGGCCCATCCCGGGTCATAGTCCTTTAACTTTAACTTTTTTTCCGGCTCAACAATGAATTTTTTCAGATATTTTTTGACATGTGGTCCTGTGATATCCATGTTCTTCACTCCTAATCCCTGTATATTTTTTTAAAATTATGTGCGTTTTTTCCACCGGTGTTGCTCAAGCGGTCATTCGCGGCAATAATATCCGTCATTACTTCGGTGATCCGGCCCTTGTACTGGGCCATGTAGAGGTCGTAATACAACCCTCGTTTTGCCATGAGTTCATTGTGGTTGCCCTGCTCTACAATGGCACCGTCATCGACAACTAGGATCTTGTCACAATCCCTGATTGTAGAGAGACGGTGGGCGATCGAGAACGAAGTCACGCCTTCCTGCAGTTTCCGGAGTGCACCCTGGATCACTTTCTCAGTCCTTGTGTCCACATTGGACGTCGCTTCGTCCAGGATCAACATCCTCGGCTGTGCGAGCATTGCCCGGGCGATCGTTAAGAGCTGTCGCTGACCTTGTGAGAGACTGGCCCCGCCATCCATCAATACCGTATGATACCCCTGGGGGAGACGCTGGATAAACGTATCACAGTCTGCTTTCTTTGCGGCTTCGATGCACTCGGCATCTGTTGCCCCGTCCCGTGCATATTTGAGGTTATTCATCACGGTATCGGTGAATAGAAGCGGTTCCTGCTGTACGACACCGATCTGCCGCCGCAGACTGTCCTGTGTCACATCAGCAATATTGATCCCGTCCACGAGGATCTCACCACTGTCGATATCATAGTACCGGGTAAGAATGTTGACGATTGTGCTCTTCCCGGCACCTGTCGGACCACAAAGACCGACCTTCATGCCAGGGGTGGCAACAAAGTTCGCATCCCGCATGACCCGCCGGCCCGGTAAATAACTGAAATTTACCTCTTTAAAGACGATGTCGCCCTTGATCCGTGGCAGTGCTGTTGCCCCGGGCCTGTCCTTGACATCCGGTGATGAATCAAGTACTTCAAACATCCGTCCTACGCCTACAAGAGCAGAGATCCAGAAGTTGTAGTTGAAGAAGATAAATGTCAGCGGAAGGATGAACAGGAGACAGTACGAGATGGCAGTAGAAAGGGCCCCGATAGTAATCAGGCCGTCATTGAGCAATTTCACACCAAAGACCGCGACGATTGCAATCGAGATGAAAGCGGACATCAGGCAGAGCGGGGAGATAAAAAGTGACAGGATGTGTGCCTTTGAACCCGCATGACTGGCGTCGTGGGAAATACCCGCCTCCAGGGTGGATGATATCTTCTGGTGCCGGTTGGCAATTACCGTCCGCTGGCCTTCCAGTGTCTCTTCAATAACCCCGTTCAGGTCACCAAGCTTGACCTGAAGCATCGTAAATGACGGGCTTGAGACATGGGAAAGGACTGCAACGAACACGGCAAGCATAGGGATGACCACGATCGCAACACCGGCAAGCATCGGGTTGATCAGGAAAAGTGCGATGATTGTGATGACAAGCATAAACGAGGACTGAAGTGTAAGACTGAACGGGGATTGGAAGAGGTTATTGATCGTATCCATGTCATTCGTCAACCGGCTCATCAGTTCACCAATCGGCTGTTTATCAAAGAAGCGGAGCGATAAGGTCTGCATATGTTCAAACAACTCCTGGCGAAGCTGGAAGAGGGCGTTCTGGGTGACATCAGTCATCCAACGGAAGGCAGTGTAAAGACAGATGAGTGTAACAAGACTCAATCCAACCATCAGGTAGGCGGTGCCCGCGACCGATTTTCCTGATGTCGCAAGATTATTAATAATATCTCCGAGGAGGGTCGGGATGAACAGGAAGGTTAATGTCCCGATGAACATCAGGAAGAGCGAGGCAAAGAATTTGCCCTTCATGAGGAATATATACTTCATGAGCCTCCCAAAGGCTCCACGTTTCACTTTCTTTTCTGTTCCCGGAGACTGCGCTGTATCAGTCATGAGATGTCCTCCGGTTTCAGACCACCCAGTTGTGAATCAAAAATATCCTGGTATAGCTGGCTTCCCTTGATCAGTTCCTTATGGGTCCCAATGGCAACTATCTCGCCTTTTTCGAGGACAACAATTTTATCGGCAGCAAGGGCAGTTGAGACCCGCGATGCGACAATTAGACGGGTCACCCCTGACAGGAATTTTGGCAATGCATCGAGAATTCTGCCCTCGGTCTCGATATCAACCGCTGATGTCGAATCATCAAGGATAAGAATTTTGGGCCTGATAGTAAATGCCCGGGCCATTGAGATCCTTTGCTGCTGGCCGCCGGAGAAATTTTGTCCTTTCCGCGAAACACGGGCATCATACTGGTCCTGCTGGGCAGTCACAAAACTATCGGCATCAGCGACTTGTGCTGCGGCTTTGGCTTCATCATACGTACTTTCCGTACGGCCGAACCGGATGTTCTCGATGATCGTCCCCGAGAAGAGAAATGCCTTCTGGAGGGCGATGGCAACGGTGTTCCGCAAATTCTCCTGCGGGATATCCTTTACATTCACACCGTCAATCAGGATCCGTCCAGTGGTAACGTCATAGAACCGGGGGATGAGGGAGACCAGGGTCGACTTCCCGGACCCGTTTGCCCCCAAAAAGGCAACGGTCTGACCGGGCTCTATCGTTAAGTTGATATTTTTCAGAGTGTCGGTTTCCCCTTTCGGGTCATACCGGAAATTGACATTCTCGAAAACAATTTTGCCTTCAACGTTCTCCGGGACAACTGGTCGTGCGGTTTTGCTGTCCTGGATATCAGGAACCGTATCCCATATTTCTTTTAACCGTCCTGCAGACGCCTCGGCAGATACAATCTGGGGCATGAGCATGGAGAGCTGCCACATCTGGGCAATGATAATGAACGTGTACTGGAAAAATGCGAGCATTGCACCAATCTTTACAGTCCCTGCAGCGACAAGCGGCGAGCCGAAAATAACAAGGAGGGTAGTGGCGAGACCCATGATGAAAAGGGCGGCCGGGAGCGTAAACGCATTCGTGTGAAGCGGTTCAACATTTGCTTTCCGGAACCCGTCATTGATCGAACGATACTTTTTATTTTCGTAATCCTGCCTGACAAATGCCTTAACCACCCGGATACCAGCCATGTTCTCCTGCAGGTCATTGTTCACCAGGTCATACTTCTCCTGCCGGGTACGGAATTGCTTTTGCATCACGTTCATGGCATAACCGAATGTCAGGGCCGAGAGGAGGAGGACAACAACGAGGATCCAGAGAAGTTGAGGGCTTGTAATCCCCACCAGGATCAGTGAGACGATGATAGCAAAGGGAGCCATCAACAGGCTTCGGAGTGCCAGCTGTACTCCGATATTGATCTGATACACATCACTCGTTAACCGGGTCAACAACTCGCCGGTCGCTGACCGGTCCAGGTTCCCAAACGAGAAACTCTGGACCCGGCTGAAAATTCCATTTCGTATGTAATTTCCGGTCGCCTCTGCGATCCTGACTGCATATACCGTGTTCACCATGCAGAATATACCAGTAAGGACCGCAAAGATCCCGATTAAGATCGCATTTTGTATCGCGGCATTCATATCCTGGTAATTATTGATGATAATCATTACCTGCATCGGGATAAAGATCATGAACGCAACATAGAGGAGCGCAAAGACCTGCGAAATGGCTATCGGTCTCCAGTGACCTCTGTATATCAACATCATGTATCGCAAATTTGGGAGGAATGGAATAATTTCACCTCTTCGCTGATCTATAATAATGAGATTAGGACCAGTAATGAAAAAGTGTGCAGAGGGATACGATATACTTTGCCCTATAAGTCAACTAATTGGAAAGGCTCAACACATCGTAGACTGTTTTATATTGGAGATCAAGGTTCATCACATCGATAACTTTTGGGTTAATTGCCAGGGGAATATCACCCGGGCTGGGCAGTATTCAAAATCTTCCCCTAACGGGCCAGTGATCAATGTTTCCAACGATCTTTATAAAGTATCAATACGATGATATAATTATAATAATATTCATTGGTAAAATTTAAAGGCCCTCACACAGGAAGAGGTACTATTATCCCACTTACACCATTATCTGTCGCTCCTGCCCGTTTAAATCGACCGCATATTCCTCCATTTTCAATAGACCGGATATAGGTTTGTTGCAGTAGTTTTATTGTGATTCCGCCCGATTCTCACATTCGTTTGCCCTTTGGTTTGTTCATGGAATATTGACCCGTGAAAGAAGATCATTTCGATAAACCGGGTATTATGGTCAACGCTCGGTTTTCATTGAGCACCCGCAATCATTACCCGTGATGAATTTACCTGATTTACCTGCTTTTGATTGAATTTGAGTTCGGGATGACTTAATTCGTTTTGCGATACCTTACCTGTTTTTTTTCCCCAACGACCACGTAGTGAAGACATATCAACGTTGTCTGAGATTGATCAAATGGGGAAAAGACATGTCAGGATTGCACAAAAACCCAGGTGGAGGAGGAATATCGGGGAATACACTTCTCCATCAGACAGGATCAGTGAGAATGACATCCAGGATCCTTCCCTTCGATCACCGTCATACTATTCATCCCCACCCTCTATGCATACAGTGAATTTGAGAAACGGTGGTACAAAAAATAAAAAAGCCTAATGACTGATTTTACGGACCACTGTGAACAGTGATCGCCCATACATCAAACATTGATTCCCTTGTCATTGGTTATCCTCGGGAAGTCCAACCCGGTTGACATGGCAGGGCAGTCTGGCACCGTATTACTCGATGACATAGATGCAGAAATTTTCCAATATAACCGGGCTGGATGGTGTATTGGAGATTCCCCGGCCCTTCTGTTTTCCCTGTGGCCATGATAATCCATCTCAGTCATGGAAAAAAATCCCACTTCAGACATCCCGTGGGTACCTGGAATTAGCAGCATCACATGCCAGGCGTGCCTATGTATATCCCGGAACCCAGCCACCATGAGTCATCGATCTTCATCACATAACCGAGCTTTTTTTCAATGGCATTATTGTGAGCGGGATTTAGGTAGTAATACTCAACAAACCCACTCCCGTTTTCAGCCATGTCCCGAAGTTCCCTGACGAACAGGTTACCAGCCGCATCTTTTTCGTCGAGCCTGTTCACGCCAATCTTCTCCGGGTTCACCGGGTGGGCAATTGTCGTCCCATTAAAATCATAAGCATAGATATAGAGTTGGCCCTCAAAGAACGAGCTGTTCTTTTTGTTAAATTCAGAAAGTGCAGAGTTTCTGCCGTATTGTTTGGCATACCCGGCAGCTCGTTCAACAAAGGCGACGAGATCCTCCCGGGTTACCGGTTTTTCTGGAGCAACCATGATATTCGGCGCTCCGGTAACTGAAGGGACCGATATGGATGGTACTGCTCCCTGGTTTTTTTCTATACACCCAGCGGTTGGGAGCAGAACGGCAAGAAAGATGAAAAGGAGCCACCAGGCGAGAGAAACATTCACCACTAATAGTTACCAGGTCCTCATCTATACAGGTTATGAAATTATTATTCGGATTCAATACTCTTGCAAATCGTCTCACGGATAGTGTGTATTGTGTGACCACCCCGGTAAATTGAAAAGATAACGATTGGATAAAATAAAGAAAGAGAACAATACGAATAAGGAATGATGATGAATGCCTACGATTCTTGTTGACAACGACCTCTGTACACGGTGCGGAATATGCTCCGTCGTCTGCCCGATGGCAATTGTTACTCCAGCGGATGAACATACCCTGCCTATTGTAAACGACGCAATGGCCGGTATGTGTATCCAGTGTGGACACTGTGAAGTTTCATGCCCATCAGAAGCTCTTCTCCTGAATATCCGCCCGGAGGAGAAAGTGCTGCTGCCGGCCGGGGCGGGGACTATTTCTCCCGAAACAATGGCGTACTATCTTAAAAAACGTCGCTCTGTCAGGGAATTTTCGACAGACCCGGTTTCGAAGGACCAGATTTTGGAACTTCTCGATATCGCACGGTACGCTGCATCAGGAGGAAATGGACAACCGGTTCAATGGATTGTCGTGCATGACCCGGAAAAAGTAAAGAAGATTGCCGGGCTGACGATCGAGTGGATGAAGACCCTGCTCAACACTGACCACCCGATGCGGGATTATCTGCCCGTCATGATCGCTGCATGGGAAAACGGACGTGATGTGATCTGCCGTAATGCTCCGCACCTGCTCTTTGCCCATATCCCGGAGGAGAATCCGGTCGCATCCGTTGATGCGATCATCGCCCTTACCCATGTCGATATAGCCGCCCCATCTTTTGGCATCGGGACATGCTGGGCAGGTTTCGTTGCCATGGCAGCGATTTCCTTCGAGCCCCTCCGAAAGGAATTACAAATCCCTGCAGGACGGAAAACCGCCTATGCGATGATGTTCGGTCACCCGCAATACAACATCTACGGGATCCCACGGCGGAAACCACTCGTTTTCACATGGCGATAAATGTTATATCCGGTAACAACCGAAGGAACAGAAAGATGAATGTACGGAAAATTACCGGAAAATCCCCCAAAAAATAGCATACTGCGACCCCGCACAATTCTGCTCTTGGCGGTACGATATCTGTGAGTACAGACAGGGAAAGGGACCATCTTCCTCTCATCTCATATTCCGGTTCCCCGGTTTCGCCTCATCAAAATTAAAAATAGGAAAAGATCTAGGGCAAATGTGCCTTGCGGGGCTGTTTGATCCCGTACCTTGAAAACGTTTAAAAATCAGGGAGTTCTTATCCCGGGTCCCTGTCCTATTCGACATGGTGACCATGATGACGGGTTATTTTAAGCTGCGGTGGATATTTCACTCTATACGTACACAAATCCACCACCCACCCTACTGACAATAACGTCCTTACCATGTTCATTGATAGTCGAACATCTCCGAACAACAGGGCACGAATACCCACACACATCGCACATTAATAGTAATCAGCAGGTACCTGCCCGAACATTCGGGAATACGGAATTCCTGGTTTTCCTTCAGGACACTCCGGTTCCGGAACGATAATATCGTATTTTTATAGTTACGCTGACCCGGAGACACGGAAGGAACATCGGAGGACCGAATTCCCGGTGGACAGCGAACGTGATTTGAATGAGGTGCACGCCTCTCCATCCCGACAGCAGGTCACAGAGGAGTTCGGGTTCTATTGACCGCCAGAACCCGACTGATCGGGACCATAGGAGGACGGCGCACTGGTGCCATCCCAAAAGGAGACGAAACGAGTCAGAAAAAATATTTTATTTTGATGGCCGGATCGCCTATATTATTTTCACAATCCATTCGTTCCCGCCCTGATGAAAGACGGGGTTTATGGAAGAGTACGGATTAATCTGTATGATCCATCCGGTACCGTTATTTCAAATCGTGCACCATTGCCAGGCATGCCATCCTCTGTAATGGTAATACCTGAAAGAGCCAGGATCTCCCGGGAAAGCGCGAGGCCAAGACCGGTATTTTTTCCAACCCCCCGTTCAAAAATCAGTTCTTTCTCATTGGCAGGAACACCGTCGCCATCGTCCTCACAGACAATTGTAAAATTATCTGAATTATACCGGGTAAAAAACCGTATAAACGAAATCTTTCTGCCATACCGGATGGCGTTATCCATTAGGTTATAAAAGACCTTGACAAGCAGCGGGTCGGCAAATACTTCTGTTCCCGCCGGGATATCATTGATCAACGTAACCTTTACACCATGGATCTGTTGAACTGCCAGATCCACAAGATGGCGACAGTCCTGCCACACAGGGTCCGAAATTCCGATATTTTCATATTCTTTCGTAAACTGGATCATCGAAGATATCCGCTTTGCCGCTGTGGATACTTTATTGAAATATTCATTGAGCTGCGAGCCAGGCTCCATACCTCCCATAATATCGAGATAACTAAGGATCACCGTGAGCTGGTTATTGATATCATGGCGGGTAATACTGGATAGCAGCATGAGTTTATTATTTGCCTGTCGGAACGCGGTTGAGATCTTCGAAAGCTCTTCTGCACGTGCAGTGAGCTCATCTTCGAGCGTCTTTCTCCGGGTGATGTCAATGATAAGCAGGAGAGTTGCGGGGCTGTCTTGAAACAGGACCCTTGAACCTTTCACGATCACCAGTTTGCGGAGGCCGTCCTGTGCCAGAAGATAGGTCTCATAAATAGGAATTTCATCCATTTGATGACGTTCTTTCATTCTTGAAGCGACATCGTCGCGGAATTCCTCTGCGACATACGAGAGCACCGGCATGCCGATGATCTTTTCCGCATCATACCCAAACGCCCCCGCTGCCGCCGGGTTGATATAGAGGATCATTCCATCCTGACCGTACACAACAATATATTCCGGCAGGTGCTCTACCCGGGCCTGACTAAACGGCTCAATATCAGAGGGTGGTGAATGCACCCGTTTCTTCCCTGTGATATCGTGAACGGTCCCAATAAACCCCTTGAGTGTACCATCGATGCTTTTTTGCGGCACGATAGTGATAAGTCCATCAACTAAAGTTCCATTTTTTTTCTTAAACTTGAGGGGACGTTCTTTAATATAGCCATCCCTCTCGACAATTTTCAAAAAATCAGATCTTTCTTCCGGTTGGGCATAGAACGAAGAGACAGGTACACTGAATACTTCTTCCCGGCTCTCATAACCAAAAATTTCCACCAGTGCATCATTACAATCGACCCACTGCCCGTCAGGGGTGGTGATGAATACGCTATCAAGAGTTGTTTTGAAAAACTGGCGGTACCGCTCCTCATTTTCGCGTAGCGCCAATTCCTGCCGGGTCAGTTCATCCAGGTTGGCACGGAGCTCTTCTTCAGCTGCAGCAATCTGTTCGTAGGATCCTTCAAGTTCTTCGTTTTTCTTATAGACTGCTTCCTCAGCCAATCCCGAAATTATCACCTGTGAAAGTGTATTTCCCAAATCCACCAGGAGCTTTTCCTCGCTACTGGAAATTTTTTTATCTCTGAATAATGCTAATACACCTGCCGGTTTTTGGTCCTGTGACAAAAGCCGAAAACCTGCAAATGACACAAGTCCGAGGGATTGTGCCCATGTATGGTCATGTACCCGTGGGTCATGGGTGACATCATTGGTAATGAAATGCGGATCCTCCCCCGAAGCCACCCGGCCAATCTTGTAACATCCGAACGGGACCCGCTGGTGGCCCCCGTCCGTGTGGGTGTACCGACCGGAGCTGACCATGAGGTGCAGGCAACAAGACCGGTTAACACATACTTCCGGCCCGGTAGTGACCGCCGCATGTCTGCATCCGGATTCACAGAGATCGGCATCCTTAATCAACCAGATCCGGGCAAAGTCGGCACAAAAGATGGTAATGCAGCTGTCACTGACAAGTTTAAGTTGCTCATGCAGGCGTTGTGTTCCGAGCAGTTTCTCCTTCAGATTACTCAGGAGTGCAGTCTGTATTTCATTTTGCTTTCGTTCAGTCACATCCCGGACGATGGCCTGGAGGTAGTAACTTTCCCGGACCATAAACCGGTTCAGGCTCACTTCTGCATTGAAAGGAGTGCCATCAGAACGGATAAAGACCCATTCGAAAAACCGGTTTTCTCCAAGGAAGGCTTTAGTAATTTTTGCCTTCATGTTATCGGCTGAAAAGCGGCCGTCTGGCTGACGCTCGGGCGAAAACTCCGCGATTATATGCCCGGTGATCTGGTCTCTGGCACATTGAAATATCTCGGTCATCCTTCTGTTGCAGTCCAGAAGGGTAGAATGGTCCATGATAAAAATCGCGTCCCCTGCACTTTCAAACAGCGTCCGGAACTTCTCCTCGCTCTCCCGGAGTTCCAGTTCCTGGTGCGTCATGGTATCTAAATTCGCGCGGAGTTCCTCTTCTACTGCAGCAATCTGCTCATAGGAGAACTCAAGCTCTTTGTTTTTCTTACGCAGCTCCGCTTCAGCCTGTTTGTATGCCGTGATATCCATGCCGACGGCCTGGTATTCCTTAAAGTTTCCATCAACGTCAAAAATTGCTCTCTCACTCCAGCGCTGCCAGCGTATGTTCCCGCCCGGCATAATGATTCGATGGACAATGGTCCCGACAGGGTTCATGAATGTGAGCGATGCAAAAAAAAGTGTGACCGCTTTGCGGTCCTCAGAATAAATGACCGGCCTGAACCTGTGGCCAAGAACCTGTTCCCGGGTGATACCAAAGTACCGGCAATAGGCATCATTAACGAAAATGTGTGTACCATCTGGAAGAAAACGGGAGATAAACTCGGTCTGGTCTTCCACAACATGGCGGTACCGCTCTTCACTCGCCGCGAGTGCTTCTTCAGCCTGTTTCTGTTCGGTGATATCACGGATAGATTCGATTGCGCCAGAGATATCACCCTGGGAATTGTAGAGTGGGGAAGCGGTAAACCAGATGAATGCCCCCCGGCCATGATGAAATTGTGGGATAAAATTTTCTGCTACGATTTTATCTCCCTCTTTTCGTATGGAGGGGTATTGCCCGGCGTTAATTGTATCCGGGTCCATGACAAGATCAATAAAAATCGGTCTCCGTTCACCATAAAACACCATGGAATATTCATAGTTCCCTTTATTGAGTATCTCGCCTTTTTTTACACCCGTCATCGTCTCCATGGCACGGTTCCAGGCGATCACAACCCCTTCTCTTGAAATGGCAAAGGTTGCGTCAGGAAGAAATTCAATAATCTCTGCGGTCCTCTTCTGAGATTCTGACAGATCTTCCTCCACCTGTTTCCTTGCCACCGCATAACGAATTTTGTTCGCTAATTCGGTAAATTGCGCCTTTGGTTCGCCTCCTTTCTGGATATAAAAATCAGCCCCTTCATTAAGCGCTTCGATGACCACCTCTTCGCGTCCCCGACCTGTGAAAATAATGAATGGCGTAGTATCCCCGCTGGCCTTGAGCTGCTTGAGAAAGGTGATCCCATCCATATCCGGCATCTGGTAATCCGAAATAATTGCATGATACCGCCCGCTGCTAATCAGGTCCAGTGCTTCCCTGGCAGAAATAATCGTATCGACTTCAAACGCTCCCTGTCTTTCCAGGAACAGTTTGCCAATGGCAAGCAGGCTCGGTTCATCATCGACATAGAGGACATGGAGTAGCTCTGCCATCAGTCACCTTTCCCCTCAATATGAACTTTCCACTTCACTGTCATTTTCTCTACCGTGCAATCAATTCAGTTTCCTTCATCAACTGAATCGCATTTTCGCGCGTATTAGATCTTCCACTTCACATTTTCCGAGGATGAACATTGATGAGTACCTACCTGGTGTGGACCATCCGACGTTGTTTGTTCCTCACCCTGATTACCCCGGGTTCATTCAACAGATTATTATGGTTACCGGCACGCAACGATGGTAACCACGATGAGTATGCCCTTTTTCCTCGATAGTCCGGGGAGCCAGCTTACGGCTTACTCGTGCATAAGAAGAACCGTGTTGGGACAAAATCAAACCTCTTATTGCGTATACGTCAAATGATTACGTCCTAACACGTTTTTTGTAGTGGTAATGTTATCGCCAGATCATTCTCCAGGCGTGACATGAATTTTTTATTGGAACAGCACCCCGGATATAAAAAAATGTAACAAAATCTGGATTGCCATCGAATTGATATGATATTTCACATCATATCCATCTTCAAATTACAAAAATGTTTGTGATCGGTATCATCCTCATGAGAAGTGAAGGTAGAAGTAACGAAGACGTCAAAAATTTAGCACCTTAACCAGTGAGTTAACCCATTTTTGGCATGAATATATTAAACGCTTCTGGAAGAAAAGGAATGACGCCTCATGCCCCTTGAGACATCGCCCGTTCCGTTTCGTACCTACCGTTTGAATTTCAACTCTTACACATCAGGTACTGAATTCCATGATATTTGGCTATTTTCTCCCGATTTCATGACATACATCCTTCGTTTTCTACCAGAGCTCATATATTCATTCGCATATCTGTTTTCATATTGTCGGGTCCTCTTTTGCGAAAACTTCTCGCGTAGAATAGAACCACAATTTATCACGTCACCCTGATGATGAAGAAAAGATACGAAATTTTCGTTATCGAAAAGAAAATCCGGGTATTCTCAGTCACCTTGGTTTTGACTGCCAAATTTTTCGTATTCAAGAGTCAGATTAAATATCCATGTGATGATCATGTTATTCATGAACCGAAGTAATGTTCTTTCTCTTTTCATCCTATTGGTGATGATCACCATGCTTACCGCCCGCTGCAGTGCA
>CAIJED010000220.1 GCA_903819595.1 uncultured Methanomicrobiales archaeon
CAGTCCCCAATAGCCATTGAACTCTATGATGCTTCGGGTACGCTGGTAAACGTTAATCCTGCATGTCTTTCCCTGTTTGGCATAGAGAATATCCAGGTAATCCAGAATTTCTCTCTTTTTGGGGACCCGAATATCAACGATGAACATAAGAAGAGATTGCACCAGGGAGAGACTGTACAATACCAGGGGCCTTTTGATTTCGAAAAAGTCAAAGCCCAAAAACTGTATCCTACCAACCGGGATGGGGTCATCTGGCTGGATGTGCTCATTACACCGCTTGGGAATCGTGCGGATTCGATCACAGGCTTCCTCGTGCAGATCCTGGACATCACCGAACGTAAGCGGGCAGAGGAAGCGCTGCATGAGAGTGAAGAAAAATACCGCACCATCTTTGAAAATGCCGGTGATGCGATTGCGATACACGATCTTAAAGGAAATTTCATTGAAGTGAATGATATTATCTGCCGACGTTTTGGCTATTCCCGAAAAGAACTATTAACCATGACCGTGGTTGATGTTGATGACCCGGTTCAGGCCGGAAATGTGGAGGGGCGAATTCAGGAACTTATTAAAAAAGGCCATATTGTCTTTGAAACAGTCCATATCGCACGGGATGGTCGGCGGATCCCCACAGAGGCCAGTGCAGTTCTTTTCCACCTTGGCAATAAGCCATTAGTAATGAGTATCGCCCGCGACATCACCGAGCGCAAGCGGGCGGAGGAGCCGCTGCAAAAAAATACCGAAGAAGACGATGCGTCCTGTGAGCAGCTGACCGCTTCGGAAGAGGACCCAGGGGCTGATTTAGACAAAATGAAACGGCAGGGGACGGCACTGCGGGATTCAAAGCGGGAACTTGCCAATATTATCGAGTTCCTCCCGGACGCAACCCTTGTTATTGACCGGCAAGGAACGGTGATAGCGTGGAACCGTGCGATGGTTGAGATGACGGGTGTTCCCGCAGAACAGATGATCGGGAAAGGGAATTATGAATATGCCCTCCCGTTCTATCACGAACGGCGCCCTATCACGGTAGATCTCGTCCTTCACCATGATCCGGAAATTGTAGCAAAATACCCGGTCATGCAACATGAAGGCAGGTCCCTTCGCTCCGAGATCTTCATCCCGCACCTCAACAAGGGCCAGGGTGCACATCTCTGGTTTACGGCATCTCCGCTTTATGATACGTCCGGCAATATCATGGGAGCGATCGAATCCATCCGGGACATTACCGATCGATGGCATGCAGAAGAGACACGGCGGATCCTCAGCGCTTACAACCGCAGCCTGATCGAAGCAGGCTTAGATCCGCTCGTGACGATTAATTCTGACGGCAAGATTGCGGATGTCAACACTTCCACCGAAAAGGTAACCGGGTACTCAAGGGATGAACTGATCGGGACCGATTTCTCGGACTATTTCACTGAACCGGAGAAGGCCCGGGAAGGGTACAGGAAGGTGTTTGACGACGGTGTTGTCCGGGATTACCCGCTTGAAATCCGGCACAGGAATGGAACAATAACATCAGTCCTGTATAATGCGACAATCTACCGTGATGAAGCAGGAACGGTACTGGGTATCTTTGCCGCAGCCCATGACATTACAGACCGTAAGCGGATTGAAAAAACGCTTCGGATAAGCGAGGAACGTCTCCAACTCGCCCTTAATGTTTCACAAGTCGGGACCTGGGACCTTGACCTGGTAAATCACACGGCCTGGCGATCACTCCGCCATGACCAGATTTTTGGCTATGAAACCCTCCTGCCGGAATGGACCTATGAAATGTTTTTGGAACATGTCCTTCCGAAAGACCGTGACCGTGTTGACCTCGCCTTCAAGGAGGCCCAGTCAGGTCAGCATGACTGGGAATTTGAGTGCCGTATACGGCGGAAAGACGGAGAAATCAGATGGATATGGGCGAGGGGGAGAATCCAATACGATAATAAAGGCGGGCAAAAACGTATGCTCGGCCTGGTCCAGGACATCACCGGGCGGAAACAGGCGGAAGAGGCACTCCGCCAGGCGAACAAGAAACTAAATCTCCTTTCCTCCATCACCCGCCACGATATCAATAACCAGCTGACGGTGCAGATGGGATACCTTTCAATGCTGGAAAAAAAGCGGCTTGATCCAAAACAGACGGAGTATTTCCAGAAGATTTCAACCGCTGCAAAGCGTATATCGGCCATGATCCAGTTCACCAAGGAATACGAGGAGATCGGTGTCCATGCCCCTGCATGGCAGGACTGCCACACACTCGTGGATACGGCAGCAAAGCAAGCCCCACTTGGAAAAGTCCTGGTGAATAACGATCTTCCTGCAGGTATGGAAGTGCTCGCCGATCCGCTGATTATAAAAGTATTTTACAACCTGATGGATAATGCAGTAAGGTATGGCGGGAAGATCACTAAGATAAGGTTCTTTGTAGAGGAATCCGGTGATGATCATCTCATTGTATGCGAGGACGATGGTGATGGTATCCCTCAGGATGAAAAAGAAAAGATCTTCGAGCGGGGGTATGGTAAGAATACCGGGCTTGGTCTAGCCATATCCCGGGAGATTCTCGATATCACAGGTATCTCAATCAGGGAGACAGGCGAGCCGGGCAAAGGGGCACGGTTTGAGATAGTGGTACCGAATGGGGCGTGGCGGATCAAAGGGAAGGGATACTGATGACAGAGGAAAAAGAAAAAAAGACAGTTCCAGCAATCCGTGTCCTCTACGTAGATGACGAACCCAGTCTTCTTAACATAGGGAAACTGTTCCTTGAGAGAGGGGGAGCATTTGTTGTCGACACGCTTACTTCCGCCAGCGAGGCACTCATACGTCTGAACACGGAAATGTATGATGCCATCATCTCAGACTACCAGATGCCGGATATGAACGGTATCACATTCCTCAAGCAGCTGAAGGCATCGGGGGATACAACTCCGTTTATTATCTTTACTGGAAGGAGCAGGGAAGAGGTGGTCATTGCGGCCCTCAACGAAGGTGCGGACTTCTATCTCCAGAAAGGCGGGGAACCCAAAGCCCAGTTCACGGAACTTGCGCATAAGATCAATTCGGCGGTAAACCGCCTGAGGACAGAAAAACTGGCCAGAAATACCGAGAAAAGGCTATATGATATTATTAATTTCCTTCCTGATGCGACATTCGCGATAGATAATGAAGGGAACGTGATCGCGTGGAACCGGGCAATCGAAGATATGACCGGGGTACCAGCCCGTGACATGCTTGGTAAAAGTAACGATGAATATGCCATCCCCTTGTATGGGGAGCGCCGCCCGATCCTTATCGATCTTGTATCTGTCCCCGATGAAGAACTTACCCGGGGTAAGTATGCCGTCATCAAAAAAGAAGGGGGTATCCTCATCGCAGAGACCTCGCTTCCCCGTCCCCTGGGTAAATATTCTGTCCTGCTGTGCAAGGCATCACTTCTCTATAACGACGAAGGAGAGGGTATTGGTGCCATTGAATCCATGCGGGATATCA
>CAIJED010000221.1 GCA_903819595.1 uncultured Methanomicrobiales archaeon
GCAAGGAAGGCAATTTCCTGTGCCCTGGGACGGAGCGCGGGATATTTCCCCATGACCATCCCGATAACCGTGCCGCTTTTTGGCAGGCTGTCATGCTTCACCGCATTCTGCAGTGCAAAAATAAAAAGGGCGCCTTTTGGATCCGGGTCCATATTAGTACCCTCGGGTCACAAAATAGTCCCCGATATCAATGAGGAGCCTTCGCGCCTCGGTATCAGGTAATATTGAAATAATATCTTTTCCTTTCTTTACAAGTTCCAGGGCGGTATCTCGCACATCCTGTATCACCCCAAGGGAAGTGAGTCTTTCGATGAGTTCTTCGATCTCTTTCCCGGTCAGTTCACGCCGGTATTCAGACAGATCAAGACCCTTCTCTCGTGCTTTAAGGGTGATAAGCGTCTGTTTTCCCTCACGAATATCAGAGGCACGGTCCTTCCCGCTCTTTTCAGGAGTGGTCATGATATCGATCAGGTCGTCCTGGATCTGAAACGCCATGCCGGTGTAGAGACCATAATGATAGAGCGCATGAGTCTTCACGGCGTTCCCGCCTGCAAGGATACTTCCAATCCCGGCTGATGCAGCATACAACGCCCCGGTCTTTTTAGAGACCATCTCAAGGTACTCCCCTACGTTGACATCATCCCGTTTCTCAAATGACATGTCCATGTGCTGACCATTACAGACTTCAACACAGGCAGCTGCAAGCATCGAGATCGCCCGTACTTTCGCATTGTCTGATGCGTCCGTGATACTGATAAACTCGAATGCACGTGCATAGAGCACGTCCCCGGCAAGGATCGCCGTTGGTTCATCCCACCGGGTATGTACCGTCGGGACACCTCTGCGGAACGCGTCGCCATCCATGATGTCATCATGGATCAGGGTGAAACTATGGGTCAGTTCAAGCGCCAGGGCAGCGGGCATGACATTATCCGAGCTCCCGCGGTTCACTGCATCAGCAGCAAGCATCACAACGGCTGGTCGCAGACGTTTCCCGCCGGCAAGCAGGAGATGGGCACTCGCTTTTCCTAACTCTAAAAACTCATCCCCGAAATACCGGTCGATCATCCGATCGACCTGTTTCTGTGTCGAATCCAGATACTCCATCAGGTCCATGATTGTCTCCAGTTATTGTTAATTTATTTTTACCTTACGCCCATTTGACATGATATGCACATCATTATGGAGGGTATAACCAATTCCAGTTGCAAATTCGGCATAGGCTGAGGTCATCCTGATATTCCCATGCGCCGGAATGAGGTGGTGCGGGTTTAACAGGTGAATGAGTTCGTAATGGTCTTCCCGGTAGGCGTGACCACTCACATGAAGGTCTTCAAATACTCTTGCCCCGGCCATCCCAAGACGTGCCTCCACCATGTAGCGCTGGCCCCGGTTCATCGGATTTGGAATGACTTTTGCAGAGAAGAGGATTTTATCTCCTTTTTCCAGCATGTACGGCGTATCACCAAACACCAGGCGCGTCAGGATCGATCCGGGTTCCCCCTGATGGCCGGTAATAATCGGGAGGAATTTGTCCTTGCCAGACTTCATCATCCGTCTCATCATGCGGTCAATCGTCCTCCGCTCCCCAAACATGCTCACTGTATCAGGGAATGCCACGAGTTTCATCTGCTCGGCCGTGGAACTGTAACGCTCCATTGATCGCCCAAGTAGGACAGGTTTCCTCCCGATCTCATGGGCACACTCTGCGATAGTCTTGATCCTGGCAATATGCGAGGAGAAGGTTGTCACCAGGATGGCCTGCCGGTCATCCTCGTAACTTGTAATGGTATCCCGTACAAGGTCCCTTGCAATCCGCTCGCTTGGGGCACGTCCTTTAATTTCAACATTCGTACTCTCGACGATCAGTGCAAGGACCCCTTCTTTTCCAATCTGGGCGAGGCGATCAAAATCAGGTGGGTCACCAATCACTGGTGTACGGTCTAATTTAAAATCACACGCGTAAACAATCGCTCCATGGGGAGTGTGAAGGACGGGCATCACGGTATCAATAATACTATGCTGCACCCGGACAAATTCAAGGACCAGGTTCTGTGAAAGTGTATATTTTTGACCGGCTTTCAATGCGTATAACTTGTTATTAACCCCTGATTTCTGTTCACCTGATATCTGTTGCCGGATTAATTCGGTCGTATAGGGTGTGCTGATGATCGGAGCGTTGTACCGGTGGGCAAGTTTGGGTATCGCCCCGATATGATCAAGATGCCCGTGAGAACAGACAATTGCCCTGACACTGCCCTCGACTGTATTCATCACCGTGTCGTCGGGGATTGCCTTCAATTGGACTAGGTCAAGAGACTGCAGATTTTCAATATCCGCATCCTCATGGATCATTACCTGATCGAGCCTGAGACCCATATCGAAGATAACAATCTCTTTCCCACAGC
>CAIJED010000222.1 GCA_903819595.1 uncultured Methanomicrobiales archaeon
ACCTACGAGCTGAATATCGAGAAACTCGCAAATTCTGATGAACGCGTCGTCGGAATCGGAACAGAGGGGAATTACCTGCTTGACCTTCATTCCATGATAAAACCTGGAAAAGATAAAAAAAATAAAGGAAAGTTCTGATATCTTTTCACACGGACTCTTCCAGGGAATTTCACCTGTTTTTACCCGGCTGTCAAAAATAAACCCGGATCATGTTCGTCCAATAACTGTACGGATAAAAATCCATCAGACATTGCTACAGTGCCCCTTACTGCGAACTGTTTTTTAATCACGTATTCCGGGCTGTAACACGGAACGCAGCAGAAAGAGTGAACGTATCAGACGGGCCGCATTCAAAAAAAAAAGAAATCATGACTAAAATAAGATCAGGGCATCTGGATTCCAATCCATTTGTGCCGCTGGAATTCCCTTGATCAATTTATATTGTCAACGCTGTATCCCTTGTCCGCGAGCAGCTCTTTCACACGATCGCGATGATTTCCCTGCAGTTCAATTGAATTCACTTTCACCGTGCCACCGCAGGCAAGCTTTCCCTTCATATACTTCGAGAGGTCTTCAAGGTCAATATCCGTCGGGTCAAGTCCCTCAATAACGGTGACTTCTTTACCATACCGCCTTTTATTGACCTTCACATTAATCCTCTGCTGCTCCTTCGCTACCTCCTCACAAATACATAGTTCCTTAGGTAGTCCACAGGTTGGACAAATCCCACCGTTCATTACTTGTACCTTTAAAGTTACGTTATTTATTTGTTGGCATGGAGAATAGGAGATTTCAGAGGATATTTTCACAAGGGTAACACAATAGCCGGCAATTTTCTGATAGTTATCCCGATTCACTCCCGGAATTGCCCTCGTTCACCTGGTATGGCATGTACCAAGTGACTCAATCGTATTTAAAATTCCAGGCATGCAATGTACATTGATAATGTCTGTTATGGTCATTGGTACTGCATCCCATGTCGGTAAAAGTACCATTGTTGCAGCCCTGTGCCGGTCCCTGGTCAACCGGGGGTACCGGATCGCACCCTTCAAATCACAGAATATGAGCCTTAATTCCTTTGTGACACGAGACGGCTGTGAGATCGGTATTGCCCAGGCAATGCAGGCGAAGGCTGCGAAACTGGAACCGGATGCCGATATGAACCCTGTTCTCCTAAAACCAAAAGGCGGGACCGTTTCACAGGTGATTCTGCTGGGCCATCCCTACAAAGATGTCGCCATCTCCGCATATTACCAGGAGACTGATTACCTCCTTGGGATTGCAGTGGAATCTGCAAACCGGCTCCTGGAAAAATACGGTCATATTGTCGTGGAAGGGGCAGGTGGAGCTGCGGAAGTAAATCTCTATTCGCGGGATATCGCGAATATCCAGCTTGCAAAATCCCTGAAACTGCCTATCCTGCTTGTTGCGGATATTGAACGGGGGGGTGTTTTTGCATCCATATATGGTACCCTCCAACTCCTACCTCCGGAGGTACGGGACCTTGTTAAAGGGATTATTATTAATAAATTCAGGGGGGACCCCGGGATTTTTTTCCCGGGGATCGGTATCATCGAGGAACTGACCGGAGTGCCGGTCCTGGGGGTCGTACCATTTTGCGATATCCCACTCCCAAGTGAGGACTCGCTCTCACTCGGGGATAAAACAGCCAGCGGACACCCGGTCAGCATCGCCATACTGCGTCTTCCGCATATCTCGAATTTTACTGATTTCGAACTCCTTGAACAATATGCCGCAGTTCACTATGTCCTCCCTGGCAAACCACTCGACGGTTACGACTGCATCATTCTGCCCGGGACAAAGAACACCATCGAGGATTTAACGGAGTTGCACCGGAGTGGTGCGGCGGGGAAGTTAAGCCGGGCCAGAAAAGCGGGGATACCAATCATCGGAATTTGCGGGGGCTACCAGATGCTGGGGCAGGAACTGCACGATTCTGGCATTGAGTCCCGTGAAGGGATATACCCCGGACTCGGTTTCCTCAACGGAGTGACGAAGTTTACCAGCTATGAAAAAACCACCTCGCAGGTGCGGCATCGTGCCAGTACGGTACCCCCGATATTGTCACGTATCGGGGAAGTCAACGGGTACGAGATCCATATGGGGATTACTGACAAGGGAGATGACAGGGAAGCCTTTGATAACGAGGGGGCTGTGTCAACTGACGGCCTCGTCATCGGTACCTACATGCATGGTTTCCTGTCCGATCCCGTTGTTCTCAATGCACTCCTGTCATATCTGTATGAAAAGAAAGGAGAACCATTTCTGCTACTGAAAGAGACGGGGGGTGCTGACCCTTACGACCAGCTGGCACTGCATTTCGAAAGACATGTGGACATGAAAAAAGTAATCGGTATCTTCGAGGACCAGGAGAAGAATCCCCGCTGACCATGTCCACAATGCTTCTCATGAAAATGGACCAGGGGTCCCGAAAGAC
>CAIJED010000223.1 GCA_903819595.1 uncultured Methanomicrobiales archaeon
TCTCATCCCGTTTTGTCCTGACCCGTTTGTAAAGATCCATGGATCGTTTCCTTTTACCAGTTAGGTACATCCTTTGAATTATTAATGCATTGACCCTTCATAATCCGGTTGTTCATCCTTTATGCCAGGATTATGATCGTCGACCAATACCACCGGTTATCAGGGCAATTTTTCTTACGTTTTTTCCAGGTGTGTTGATATTCAGCGGGAACCGCCACCGTCAGCCCCGGACAACCTCCGGAGACATATGTGCCTCCAGACCAACTGGCTATTTGCCTGCTTTCCTAAAATCCGTATAAAAAATGCCAACAGTATCAACAAATTAGTCATGGATGTGCCGAAAAATGATGTAGCCGCCATTGTTAAGCTTTCTAACCGGTGGTGTTTGCG
The DNA here is from genome assembly GCA_903819595.1 of uncultured Methanomicrobiales archaeon. Classification (GTDB taxonomy): domain Archaea; phylum Halobacteriota; class Methanomicrobia; order Methanomicrobiales; family Methanospirillaceae; genus CAIKOD01. The sequence continues at coordinate 391 of CAIJED010000223.1, forward strand.
GGATCATGTGTGAGATAAACATGAAGTATAGGTCAGGTTTTCGTTGAATTCGATACAAATTGCTCAAAATATCCTTATTCAACACAAAAACCAATCGGGGCCAAATGCAGGCGATTTAAACGGACGAGAATAGTGTCGCGAAAGGGTAAGGGTTCTTTGGTATCATGTTGCTTTTCAAAATCTGGTCTGGCATCCCGCGTTGAATCTACTCTTTTCTGTTGGCTCTGTGAGAATGACAATCACTTTTTCCCGGCTCATGACAATGTACAGGCACAGACATGAAACTCGATCTCTGTTATGGTATGGTCCTTCCCTTTTCCCCGCAACCTTTACCGTCCGCCCTATGGATACACAACGTCATTAGGATTCTGGACAGTTACAATATCTAATCAAAATGATTTTTTGTGATATCCCTGCAGGTGATGATCACCCCATTGATACCCCTGACGTCGAGCATATTCCCCGCGACCCATTCCATGCAGCGAACAGTTCCATTTTTTCTCCGTGTTTCTGCGCTGACGGTTTTCACCGAACCAGGTTCCATTAAGAGATCCGAAAATTCCTTAATTACACGTTCTTTATCTTTTTCTGTGACGAATTCCGTAAAATGCCTTCCGATCATTTCCTCATTCCGAAACCCCGATATGTCAGCCAACTCAGGACTCACATATTTTGTAATGCCATCGACGTTCAGCACAATGATACGGTCTGATCCTCCTCCAATCAGAACACCGTAGTAGCGGCGCCAGGCAGAAAGGTCCTCCATCGCTGTCGTAATATTTGTTACATCTTCCAGGGTCTCGAGTGCCCCAATCACTTCCTCCTCATGGTCTTTGATTAACGCTGCGGTGTAATGAAGCCTGTTATTTCCTTTTTTCAGTGCAGGAAGAGAGATCTGCCCCTCGTATGCCCCCAATATAAGGACAGATGGCCGGCAAGTCCCGTCGTAATAATCTGCCAACTCCTCAACCCGGTTCTCCAGGAGCAGGTCACAGAGACAAGGTGTTTCTATTTCGTAAAACGATTTCCACTGATGATTCGTACCGAGTACGTTCTTTGATAATGTGCCGGTGAGCTCTTCAAGTGCTTTGTTCCAGAATATCACCTGGTGGTCACGGTTGATAACAAACATGGGGAGAGGCACCCCATGGATCACCGATCGTAGCATTGCTTCGCTTTCGCAAAGTGTACGTTCAATTTTTTTGCGTTCGGTTACATCCCTGATGAAACAGCAACAGAACTGGGTATCTTCGTGGCTGATGTAAGTCAGCATGACTTCTGCGTCCACCGAAATACCAGTACGCTCTCCCAGTCGAGCCTCGTAAAAAATACCGGGTCCTTCCTGTATCCGGTCCCATATATAATCCCAGTCACCAGGTCCTGAATTAGTAAAAATATCAAAAAATGTTAGTTCCCTCTCCTGGTACCTCTTGTATCCAAGGTGTTCGATCATCTTTTTGTTAGAAAACCGGACATGACCTGCCTGGTCAAACCACAAAATCATGTCATAGGCATTGTCAATTACAAACCCGGAAAGGTGGTTGTAACATTCCAGATGTCTAATCTCATCCATTTCTTTCTGGAGTGATGTATGGGTCAGTTCCAGGTTTCGCGTTATTTTTTGTGTTACCAGTTCAAGGCCATCATATTTTTTCTGGAACTGCGTCTCGCGGGTTTTAGAGTCCGTGATATCATATCCACTGGCCAGATACTCAGTGATCTTACCACTGTGGATAATACCCAGGTATTTCCATTTCTGCCAGCGTACTTCCCCATCCTTGCAGGAGACCTGATGTACGGTCTCGATTACCGGGCGTTCCGTAGTCATCGAATGTAGCGAGGTCATAAAGGCGTATCGGTCTTTTTCCGGAATGAATTCCAGGGATGTTTTTTTGTATAACTCTTCCCTGGTCATTCCTAACATTGCACAACAGGCATTATTCGCAAAGTGGATCCTGCCATTTTTATAAAACTGGATGACATATCCACCTGAAATATCCGTGTTCCATTCTCTCTCCGATGCGAGCTTGTTGACGGTTTTTTCAAGTTTCCTGACTGTTGTCCTGTCCTGCATGCCGATGCATACCCCAATAGAACCATTTTCAAAAACGGTCGGGAGGAACGAGAAAGAGAAGAAGTGCTCAACCTTCCTGAATACAAATTCGAGGTCCTTGATTGATTCTTGTCCTCCAATCGCCATTTTTATGGCTAAACCAGCATTGTTATCCCATAAGGGAGGGAAACCAAGTGTATTTATCTTCTGCCCGATCATCTTGTCCAGTGATACAGAGAGAAAGTGACAGAGATGATCACCCGCGAAAATTACCTCTGAATCTCTGTTAATCGCGATGAAATAATTCCAGTGAAGGGTAAGAAATTTGTTGAATGGTATCCGGTTTGATAAGAAAAAGACTTTTGCCTTTCCCAGGTAGTGCACATCCACATTTCCGCGGAGGTGCAGGATATCGAGGAACTTCGCTGCAGAATTGCGGTTTAACTGAAGCTCTTCAGAGATCTCCTTGATGGAAAGCCCTCTTGGACACTCCTTGAGGAGTCCGATAATTTTATCATATTCCTGGGTGTGTTCAATGATTTTCATTCTGTTTACACTACTATGCAATTATTGGAGATAAATATCCTTTAGTGTATTGTTAATGCCATGCATTAACGCATTGCCAGAACGTATCCTTATGCCCCATGCGTACAGAGCTAAATGGATATCAATTCCAGATAAATCGGATGACAGTATGTTGCCCTGCGTCTTTTCCCGGATACGAATCCAGCAACTGGAGAAAAGCACCCAGGGTCCTGATCTTCCAGATGCATGGGATTCCCTGCCGGTACGAGGTGATGATGTATGGTAGAATCGGACGGAAATCAGGAAATTAAAAGGTTAAGACCCAGGTCCGGAACATCCCGGAACGTAGAGAAAACGAAACGCAGGCGAGAGATAGATAGGTTGGAGGGGGATGATGGTACGATGGCTTTAACAGGAACGAACTTACTGCTTCAAA
>CAIJED010000224.1 GCA_903819595.1 uncultured Methanomicrobiales archaeon
TAACGTAAGCGATGAGATTGATGCGTATTACAGAGGCCTGCAAATATTGACATATTATATTTAAAAAAACCCAATAGTATCAATAGTTATCATGAATGAATTATACCCGCTGGTTCGTGCGGTTGCCATCTTTTTTCTGCTGGTTGTATTTGTCCAGTTGTTAAAACGAAGGGGTATCTTTAACGACACGCATCTCGGGGTATTTGGCTGGATTATTACTGAACTAATCCTGCCGATCACCATTTTTTCGACTCTCGCGGTGAGCAGGATCGAATACCAGTTCATGTATGCTGCCGCTATATATTTTATCGTCAGCATTCTCACTTGTTGTATCGCATATGTTATATGTCACTTTTTACATTTTTCACGTGCAATTACCGGGACTTTAATTATCCTATCTGGAGTCGGAAGTACATCCACCGTTGCCTATCCCATCATTAGCCAGACCTTCGGGGTGGCCAGTGATGCGATGACAAGAGCATTGATCATCGGGGAATTTGGCTCAATTATCCCGTTATTTACCATTGGTGTGCTCATCGTTTCATATTTCGGGAAAAATACGGGTGAGACGAGTAAGACCTGGCATGATACCTTCTATTCATTTTTCAGGACCCCTATATTTTTTTCCCTCGTTGCAGGCCTCGGGGTATCGATGGTCCCCATGTTATCCGGCCTGATGGCATCAGATTTTATCACTCAATTGTTTGCCTATTTTAACAATGGTTTTGAATTGCTGGTAGCAATCACGATAGGTCTTATGCTCAGGCCTGTAAAAATTACAAAAATACTACCGTATCTTGTCATTACGCTGCCGCTTTCACTGATTTTCATGCCTGTTTCCGCGTATGGTCTTGCAACATTCTTCCAGATCCCGCCAATGACCCGTGAAATCCTGGTAATAGAGGCAGCGGCCCCATCAGGCGCCGTTGCAGCGGTTTTGGCAGACAGGTACGGTTGTGACGGGGCCCTTGCATCGATGATCGTCGTCGTATCGTTCTTTTTAAGCCTGGTAACGCTCCCCGTACTATCTGCCCTTCTCCTCTGACAGGACCATGGATGTGAATACTCTTGAATACAAATAAAAACCAGCGCAAGTCCTTCCGGAATGGGTGTATGGTCTTCAACGACCAGAGGATATTTCCAGGCAAAAAAACGGGAGCCTTCTGCCGGGGTGCTAATTTCCGATGACTGGAAATATTTCTTTTCTCCCCATTTTGCAGTTTGTAACAACAGCCATCCTGATCATCGGTCTTGTCCGGTTTTTCAAGTGGAGAGGAAAATTTTCTGATGCCGATCAGCCGGTGTTTGACAAACTTGTGACTGAGATTGCACTGCCGGTAGGAATATTTGCGATTCTTGCTACATTTGACTTTTCTCCTGAGACGCTCCTTCCCGCAGGAATTCTGTTCCTCGCCCTTATGTTGACCGTGGTCCTGGCGTTTCTTATTTGTCATATCTGTCATTTTCGCCCGGCAGTTACCGGGACGATCATCATGGTCGCGGGATTTGGCAGCACTGCAACGATGGGAAATTCTCTTCTCCTGGATTTTTTCAGCTCCCAGCCTACCCTTGTGGAGAAAGGTATTACTGTCCAGATGCTAGGAGTCGGTTTTCCTATCTTCACCATCGGGATATTTATCGCATCGTATTACGGGGCCAAGGAAGCAGGAAAAATAGTGAAGGTTTCCAACACCTTGAAGGAGTTCATGGAAACACCGATTTTTATCTCCTTCATTATAGGTATTACCATGGCTTTTCTGATGGAATATTTCCAGGTTCCTGGAATTGTTGTATTTAGTGATTTTTTCTTCCATTTTTTTACGGTTATCAGCCTCTCCCTTAGTCTTTTTGTCTGGTTTGCAATCGGCCTTATGCTTCGCCCTATCAAAATCCGGTATTTTTTACCGCTTTTCCTTCTTGTTGTCGGGATTAAACTCTTTTTCGAACCCCTGGTGGTATCAGGTCTTGTAATTTCCGCAGTTTCACCATTGATTGTAAAGCAGATCCTTCTTCTTGAAGGAGCTATGCCATCGGGTGCAATTGCTGCGGTTATTGCGAGCAGGTACGGTTGTGACCGTTCGCTGGCCGGATGGTTAGTTGTCGGTACTTACTTGATGTCCTTGATCACGATCCCGCTCCTCTTCCTGGGACTCCCTTGGTAGAGTTGCAGACCCTTTATTCCGCAGCTCATAACGTTAGACAAATCCGTGAATAGGAAGGAGACACTTCCATAGGTCATCATCAGGACGATGGAGTTCTGGTTGATATCGTCAGAGAAGGTGGCGGTTGGGTTGAGGACCGTGATGGCCAGCGGCTGGTTCAACATGGGTGAGGACGTGCGGTGGACGTCATTTGCGAAGACGTTTGATGTGGTGGGGTGGGTTGAGGGATCCCTTTTTTCATTGCTTCTCTTTGTATGGGCAATGGTGGGCCTGGTCAGTTTGAACGTGAAGCGTTCATGTGGCTTTAAGAAAAGAAAATCACGAATCAGACGAGATTCGCTGGAGAGCACTCTTCAGATCGAGGTACAGCGGAACCGTTTCCCCAGGGCTTCTGATTGCCTGCTTGAATGCGAATTTTTTATAAAAATCGACTGCACTGTATTTTGAGTCGACCGTTATAATACGGCAGCCGACATAATGGGAGAGTGTGATTGTGATGGCGAAGATCTTCCGTAACATACTCCGCCCTACCCCAAATCGCTCACATTCGCAATGAGTTGCCAGCCGTGCAATTTTCAGCGCCGGATATTTCCGGAAATGATAACACTCATCACGGTCACACTCTTCGACAGCCCTTACTTCGATGCTGTCATTGATGAGGGTGAAATATCCTACCAGGTCCCCTTTCCAGAATACCAGTCGTGTCACAGAAATAAGATTATGCTGGTTTTCAAGTGCGTCGTCTTTCAAAAATTCATCAAGTTCAGGTTCAGCCGAATGAAACCTGGACAAATCATGATCTGAACTAAGAAGAACAAAGGTAAGATCTTCAAAAGGGATGGAGGAGACCATTTAGTTAGTCCAGTTTTTATTCAATGCCGGCTTGCTCTGCATCGTGCTTTGCTTCACGTATCAGAGCCAAGCCTTCTCGGGTAAATGTCGGGTGCTCCAGGTACTTCTGGAATGCTATTGCATCTTTTCCTTCGAGCACAAGACCAATTTCAATCGGTTTTGCCATGGGTATTCTCCCCTGAATCTCATTACTGATCTAATATATGCACAGGGAATTATATCAAAGCTCGCGTGGAGGATGATTTGAACGTCTGTCCTGGTGTGGATGGCCTTAATTCTCAATATTGAGGTCCACTATCCTCTTTTAACACTTTTAACTTCGGTAATAATCACAACCTCATTGATGAGCGGTCGCTGGGCCGATCTCCTAATCACAAAGACCGGAAAAGTATAATTCCGAGGTGGAAACAGAGGTCTTTTATGGGACTTGGGAAAAGGGTACAACCCAAATAAAGGTCAAATAGCGGTAGGATTTGGGGAAAACCGGCACAAATAGCCTTATATTCTGCCAACCCCAAACGGAGCAAAATGCGGGCGATTTAAACGAACGAGAACAGGGTCAAATAGGCAGGGTGGGGTATTTGATACCCTGGAAATGATATTGGCTTGTTAAATCGGGCGTATTATGGAGGAATTTACTCGTCTGCCGACTCAGCGAGAATAACAATCACTTTTTTCCCGGCCGGATTAGGGTTTTTTACCCGCACGCGTGGCAGCCACAACTCCGGCAATCATCGCGGCCACCATAATAACCCCGGTAGGTAACGCGGCTTTCTTGGTAGGTACCGGAGTCGGTGAGGCTGTAGGTAGGGGGTTCAGGGTTGCATAGAGGTTAACTTTCTCACCTTTGGTAGGGTATTGCGTAATTGGGGCATTGAACGTTGTATATCCAGGCATCTGGACACTATAGGTCTTGAATGGTGTCCCGGTCACATAGACCTTCACCGTGAGGGTTCCTTGTGCAATCTGCCCCTCATTGGTCGTATCGAAGAAGACCGTCGCGCCGTCCACATTACAGTTCACCACATACCACCCGACATCCCCACCGATGAGTTGTGGGGCTGGTGTCGGAGCGATCGGGTTCAGGGTCGCATAAAGCGTAACAAAGTCGCCTTTTCCTGGGACAGAATTAATCGGCCCCGTATAGGGAGTATAACCCTCCTTCTGGACTGTGTAGGTCGTATATGGTGTCCCGGTGGAATAAACCGGCACGTAGAGCACGCCGTTCTGGATCTGCCCGACATCATGACCGTTGAAGGATACAGTTGCACCGTCAACGTTACACATGACCTCGTACCAGCCCTGGTCTCCTCCGATCGGCCGAGCTGCCGAAACGATCTGGCTACATGCAAATAAGGCAAGCATTACAACTAAAAGTGAAATCCATTTTTTCTGCATTCGAAAAATCTCCTGTATCTCTGAATGGTGTTATTTAATATAAAACTGTTATGGGTAATGAACAAGATAACCTGGCAGCAGTATGCCCTGAAAAATCCTTAAAATTGTATCGATTGGTAAGAGCAGTCACAGACCACTCCGGCTGAACTCTGCGTACTCACCGGCTGCTGTGTGGTTACCGTTTTTGCAATAACCGCAATCGGCTGGCTGCTTGCCTGTCCTGTTTTAACATCGTACGTTGAGCCGTCGGTTGTCACGGTGATATCACCATTCAGATCGGTACGATATACCGCAGATCCCACCTTGGCCAGGCGACCAAGTGTCGCTGATGTAGGGTGACCATAGGAATTCCCTGCACCAACTTCGATGACGCTGATCTTCGGTTGGACTTTTGATAGGAAGGCTGAGTTGGATGTTGTGGTGGATTGCATTTATAGCAAAGCTAGCATCAGTTGATCTTGAATCGCCTTGAGTTGACCGTTGAATATCACAATTTCGCCTTCTTATTCTGATGCGGCATAACAGTAATCGGCGATAACCGCCTGATACGTTCCCGGGTTCGGGATGTCCCATGTGGGTCCGGAATCAATATCCCTCGTTCAAGGTCCCAGACCACGAGAGTGCCAGTATCGTATCTCGCGCCCACCTAACTATCATCTGGGGTCAGGGAACGTCCAAATTTTGTGAGGCGATATTTCTGCATACGACTTCAGGGTTTTTCCGGGATTGTTCGTTCGACAAGTTTTTTATCAATGGCGGGCACCAAGTAGGCTTCTCTAAAGTGTCCCTCGTCCTTTAGACCAAGAAGAACCTGTAATTCTTGTCTTGACATCTCATTATCAAGAACTCTGAGTAATCGCTTGACTTCAGGGGTGACTTCGGGGGCAAAGAATGAGAGCGTAACCCCCTGGTCATCTTCGGTCCAACGTGGCGGGGGTAATCCGCGGTCTGCACAGGCTTTCTGGATCAATACAACACCGCGGCCGACTTTTTCCATGAATTCCCGCAAATATAGGATATGTGCAATATCTAAATTTCTTAGAATGGATATGTGCCCGGTCATGAGACTAGAGGGAGTTACTCCTTCGAGGAATTTGCCAGAATTCCAGATCTCCAGACGGTTCGAATAAAAGTGAACCGCAATCCCCCGGAGTAGTTGCTGTAATCCCGGTGAGCGAATGCATTTATCAGACCCTCACGAATAGCCTCCGGGGTGCTCCTCGCAATGAGAGACGAGAGGGCGGCAATAGATACAATATGAGGCAGGATCCCTGACTCTCGGCGGTCCTGTTGAGGCAATCCGTCTCACAAGAACAACAAATCACCCGCAATGCTACTCAGGTTCTCCTCGCTTCACACAAGAGGTGGATCCGATCCCCCTGGCAAGGCTCTGGAGTATGCATATGAAGGGCTAAGTCGATGCGTTCCGGTAAGTATATCAGTTATATGGGAGAAGTGAGGTATTATGAATGATTCGGAACTCATGGCAAAAATAAAGTCAGTTGTGGCGGAAGAACTAGGTGTTGATGAAAACCAGGTAACGCCAGAAGCTACATTCTTTGATCTCGGTGCAGACGATCTAATGACGGTGGGATTACGCACGAGATTGGAACACGATTTCGAGTTAAATATCCCCGGTAGCGAAGCAGTAAAAATGGTGAGCCTTGGTTCAGCTTACCAGTGCATACGAACGAAAATTAATTGAACTGGCCCCTGAAAATTTATTTATCACCATCTATTTTTATCAGTTCAACGCTTTGGATACACCGTCTCTTCGGTCTCGGTCATGGCAGGCACGCTGTGGGTAATCCAGTCATGAGGTCCGTTGCCAGGCTGGATGCAGCAATAGAACAACGTGCAGGAAGACGGGAGCCTGTGGGAGTGTCGTCGGGGACCGCCTGTTGAAGTCTACAGGGCCGAGCTTCTACGAAGAGAGCATGATGCTCCACTCTTGCGGTGCTGCTGCTTCGGGAGTGACTTGCGGGGTTGATTCACTCGATGCAGAGGGTGCGAATTTTACTTCGACGCCGTATTGTGAGGCGGTAGTTACGGAATCCCGGTTTATTCCCGGCGATTTATCGTATCGCTCGATTGGATCTATTTCCCAGGCGGACCTTGAGATGCCAGATTCATTTGCGTTTACTGCTATTGGGTCAGGATCGGGTACCGGGTCCTTCAGCTTTGGTGCGAGGAGTCTGGCGGGGATCGGGAATACTACTGAACTCGGTTATATGAATTCTATTGGTAAGGACCTCATGGCCAACGGTCGATTCAACATCGGTGAGGACGTGCGGTGGACGTCGTTCGCGAAGACGTTTGATGTTGATTAATAGGGGACCGATCGGATTATTCCATTTTTTAGTAATGCCGAATGATTTCGGGATATAATCGTGTATGACAACTGCGGTAAGAGATTTACCCTCATGCCATCCGATGCCAGGTTCCGGATGAAAACAAGCGTGCCTTCGAAAATTACGCCCACCGTGTAGAATGGCTCCGCAATCGACTGGTGAAGAGAGGATTGGGAATAAACCCCGTCCTCACGCTTGAATACCATGGTTTTATTCAGAGCCCTGTGTATATACTTAGACGTGCCTTGATGAATCGGAAGCGTTTAATTGGTTGCCTTATTGTCATATGCATGGTTCTTACCGTGCTTCTTATACCGGTTTTTGCTGATAATGAACCCGTTACCGGGGATGACCCCGGGCAGCCGGTGATCACTCAACCTACTGAAACGCCGGAGCCAGTGATTGTAGCCACGCCAGAGGAAAACCCCGCGGGGACTCCCGAACTGATTTCGGCCCCTGTACCCGAGCTGAAAATTGTGGAAACTGAGTTAGTGACCCCTGAACCGACCGTTGTTCCAACGACAATCGAAGTAATGGTTGAACCTACTGAGGTCCCAACAACTGAGCCGACTACAGAGGCGACTCCCGAACCGACAGTCATATCCACAACATCGGAGGTATTGGTTGAACCAACCGCGTTTCCTGCAACTGAGCCGATAACCGTTGAGACTACCGTTGTTACCACCGAGCCGACGATCATTTCCACGCAAGTCGAAGTAACGATCGAGCCCACGGCGATCCCTATGGCCACGGTGTTACCCACTTCGCCACCGGTTGCTTATACACCTGTTGTGAATGAGACACCTGAGGTAACAACTCCTGTTGTTACCCCGCAGGAAAACCTCACCCCAACCATTGCACCTGATAATTATATGATCGTCATTTCTCCTGATCCGGCGCTGAGTAATACCACGTCAGACGTTGTTGTTAATACCGAACCCGACCTGGGATTGAATGGGATCACCCCCACACCATCCGCATGCACACTAGCCGGTAATAATTACACCTGGTCTGACCCCCCGTTGAATACCTCTGCAAGTAACCCGTATTACACTGGTGCAGGATGGGTTGTAAATGAATCAGGGCACGACTGGGTAATGGATTTAGGAAATAATACAGGGACTGGTGGTGTCACATTCGCAGACCATACATTCTCAAATTTCGGAACCGAATTTGCAATCTTCATCAATCAATCAAATGTAATTTTTGATGGGATGGGTGCAATTCTTGATGGAAGCGTTCAAAGCACAAAATATGGAATTATAGTCAATAATCAAAGTGCAGGCACCTATAATGGGGACTCGCTTGGTCCACTCCGTGGAATCAGTATCACCAACATCACTTTGATCAATTTCAATATCGCCGGAATATTCTTCAATAACGTGATTGGTGGCGGGGAAATTGAAAATAATATCACCAATGTTCATGCCAACAATAACGGAGGGTTTAACTCTGGTAGTGGTATTGTGCTCAACAATTCCCAGTATGTTGAAGTGAGCTCCAGTTCCGCGAACAATAACGGGCTAGATGGAATAGGCCTCATGTCTTCTAGTAATAATAATCTCATAAACAACAGCGCCACAGATAATACCGTTGGATTCTGGCTCTATACATCCCCCTCGAACAACCTCACCAATAACCACGCCACCGATAATGTTCTTGCAGGGTTCGATCTCCAAAGTTCAAGTTACAATAACCTCACCGGCAACAACGCCATTAATAATGGGATTTTGTATGGTGGTGACGGGTTCGATCTCCAAAGTTCAAGTTACAACAACCTCACCAATAACAACGCCACCGACAATGGTGATGCCGGATTCGATCTCATCCTCGATTCAAATAACAATAACCTCAATGGCAACAACGCCACGGGGAATATTATAGGGTTCGATCTCTTCCTCGATTCAAATAACAACAACCTCACCAATAACAACGCCAGCTGGAATACTTACTACGGTTACTGGCTTTCAGGCAGTTCAAGCAACAACCTCACTGGCAACAACGCCACCGACAATGGTGATGACGGGTTCTATCTTGACAGTTCAAGTTACAACAACCTCACCGGCAACAACGCCATTAATAATGGGATTTTGTATGGTGGTGACGGGTTCTATATCGACAGTTCAAGTTACAACAACCTCACCGGCAACAACGCCACCGATAATGTTCTTGCCGGGTTCGAACTCGAAGACTCCAGTTACAACAACCTCACTGGCAACAACGCCACCGGCAATGGTGTTGCCGGATTCTATCTCATCGACGATTCAAATAACAACAACCTCACTGGCAACAACGCCACGGGGAATATGATCGGATTCTATCTCGACAGTTCAAGTTACAACGACCTCACCAATAACAACGCCAGCTGGAACACGTACTACGGATTCTCTCTCTCTGATTCAAGTTACAACGACCTCACTGGCAACAACGCCGCCGATAATGGTTTTGCCGGATTCGATCTCTTCCCCGATTCAGATAACAATAACCTCACTGGCAACAACGCCACGGGGAATACTTACTACGGATTCGATCTCTTCTTCGATTCAAATAACAACAACCTCACCAATAACAACGCCACCGGCAATGGCGATACCGGATTCTATCTCGACAGTTCAAGTTACAACAACCTCATTGGCAACAACATCACCGGGAATGGTAATTACGGTCTCTCACTTGCTTCTGGTTCAAATGGGAACATTATCTACAACAATTACTTCAACAATGTAAATAATACAATCAACATGAGCACCGATGGAGCAACAGGCACGATTTGGAACGCCGACCCCCGTACCGGCCCGAATATCATCGGCGGCCCGAATATCGGCGGGAACTTCTGGGCAAAACCCGATGGAAACGGCTGGTCACAGAACCACACGGCCAACGCTCTCGGTTTCACCATACTCTACAATGTGACCGATGACGGGTTGAACGTCGACCAGTACCCACTCGCGATACCAACCCCAACCCCCACCCCAACACCGCCCAGCCCATCGCCAGGTCCGTCCTATCACCCGTCATCCGGTTATTCAGATATTGTCTTTCCACCGTTCCCGCCGGTTACACTGCCCTACGATTCAACATTCACCGGCAACACCATCCCCGCGAACATGGAACCCGGACACACCTATACCGTTGGAGTGACGGTGCAAAACATGGGGACCACTAACTGGTCATCGAAGAACGGCGTTATGCTGCTATCATCATCATCGAACGGCTTTATGTTCTACCCGGTGAGATGCACAATCCCCGAGGGTGTCGTGGTACATACGGGTGAGTCCTACACGTTCACCGTTACCATCACCGTGCCATCATCGATGAGGAGCGGAACCTACCCGCTCCGGTTCAAACTCTTCTACACGCTCCAGACAAAAACAGGGCCGGTAGAAATCCCATTCGGTGATGCCCTGACCTATAACGAGGTCGTCGGGACACCGGTGGCAACCGTTGCATCATCGGTAATGAAGGGGGGAGTGAAAATACCCACGCCATCTCCCACCGCCGGGGGCATTTTATCGGGATATGCCCCAAGGCAGTTTACGACAACAAATCCAGACACCGTGGTGAACAGATCGGCAATTGTTCCTGGCACATTTATTGCTAAACCACAGGTGATGACAATATACAGTCCCGGAATTAGCACGGACTATGTAAATAGAACAGTAACCCAGAATTTCAATGCAAGACCGACCTTCTATGGGTAGGTCTCTTACCCTATAACAACGCTCAATTTTTATGAATAGTGCGGATTACAAAATACCACAATAAATCCATTAGGATTCTCTCTTCAACTTCTCAATCAAACCCATCACCCGCTCCTTCGCTTCATCGGTCGCAACGACATCCTTCGTAATCGTGATATTGACAACATCCCCTTCATTCATCCCCGCCAGCAAAAAAACAGGCAAATTGAATTTTATTTTTTCATCCCCACGTAACAGAAGAACGGCCAATTCTCCTTCAATCCTATCTACCGTTGCCGTAATTTCCATCGTTATCCCTCACATGCAATACCATTCTTATCTCCATCTCACTGATGAATGTCACCCTTGCCCAACGATATGCAGTACTTATAGTAAGCTTGGGCCGCAGCATGGTTTGAAAAATCCTTGCAATTATATCGATTGTATGAACAGTCGCAGACCGCTCCGGCTGAACTCTGGGTACTCACCGCCTGCTGCGTGGTAACAGTTTTCGCAATACCCGCAATCGGAGGACTGCTTGCCTGTCCTCTTTTGACATCGTAAGTCGTGCCGTCAGTTGTCACCGTTACATCGTCATTCAGGTTGGTGCGGTACACAGCGGACCCCACCTGGGCCAGGCGATCCAGTGTCGCTGCTGTTGAATGGCCATAGGAATTCCCGGCACCAACTTCAATGGCGCTGATCTTGGGATGTACTTTCAAAAGGAAGGCTCAGCTGGATGACATAAGGCTGCCGTGGTGCCCGACTTTGAGGATATCTACTTGAAGATTCGTCCTGCTATTGGCAATTCGGGTTTCGGCTTCGGCATTGGCATCACCCATGTACAGGAAGGAAACACTTCAGTAGGTCATTTTCAGTACAAAGGAGTTCTGGTTGATATCGTCAGAGAAGGTGGCGGTTGGGTTGAGGACCGATATGGTAAGGTCGGTTCAACATCGGTGAGGACGTGCGATGGATCTCGTTTGCGGGGACATTTTATGTGGTGTAGTAAGGCAGGGATACCTTTTTTTTGGGGGTTTGTCGTTGATCTCTATTGAATTTCGTCAACAACCAAAAAACGTCACATCGGTGGATACACTGGTTGATACCGCAGTGTCCCTTCGGGGGTCAGCATGGTAGATTTGGTGGTGGGGCTGCCATCACCTCTCCATTGCTTTCATCACCCGATGCAACTATTTTTTTGGTCGCGACAGACGGAGGCTTTTCTCCTTCAATATGTCGCTTTATGGCTTCGATTCGTTCTTCTTCGTAGATCTCTCTTATCGTGCTCTGCCGAAAGAGCATTGAAATGCGGTCTATATCGTTGGAGGTATACGATGTTATGAACCTTGATCACCAATATGAAACAGTGTACGATATGTTGAGCCTTTCCAAATGTCCGAATAAAAGTTGTGACCGTGTAGTGTCACTGATTCGATTCGTTTCCTCACCATGAGGGAATCCTTTTTAGGCCTGCATCCCAACTACTCTTTCAGGTATCATGGTGCAACCGGATATTTATCAGCAAATCCATTCAAAAAAAGATGAAATTATCCGTCTCGCAGGAACATATGGTGCTTCCCATATTAGGATCTTTGGCTCAGTTGCGCATCATACTGCCGATGAAAAGAGCGATATCGATTTTCTTGTCGAGCTGGAGCCGGGAAGGACTCTTTTTGATCTTGGCGGGTTTGCATATGATCTTGAAAAA
>CAIJED010000225.1 GCA_903819595.1 uncultured Methanomicrobiales archaeon
CCGTCTGTCCTGTTTTTTTCGAGAATGGTGACCCGGGTGTTGCTCTTATTACTGATATTCCGAAAGAGACCAGGTACCCCAAATTGAACGAAAATTACCTGGATATTTCGGTTATGGAGGAAGATATGACGGAATACATATGCCGGTTTACATCCGACGGCACGTTTACGTACGTTAACAAGGCATATGGGGATCTCCTGCAAAAAGAAAAAGCAGATCTTATCGGGCATACATGGCGGCCGACCATACCTGAAAACGAGTATAATAAGATTAAAAAATGCCTCAAATCACTTGACCCCGTTCACCCGGTGGCATTGCTGGATTGTAAGGTCATCACTCAATCGGGAAATTCCCGATGGCAGCGGTGGACATTTCGGATGATATCGTCCGCCGATGGTCAGCGATACGGGTACCAGGGTACAGGCAGTGACATAACCGATTTGAAAATATTCGAAGAAAACGCCCGGAAGGATGCGGAAGAACGAGAGAACCTGGTCAGGGAGAACAAGGTTGCCATCCAGGAACTGAACAAGCAGATCTATAATGAGATCGCCAGCCACGAGAAAACTCATTTTCAGCTCAGGTTCACCCAGTTTGCGATGGACAATGCCTCCTACCTGATCTTATGGGTGAACCGTGGCGGCTGGATTGTATATGCCAATAAGGAAACCCAGGAGGTGTTGGGGTACCCATACAACGAATTGATGAGAAAAAAATTCCGCGATATTGTTGCCGGGGGTTTCCCGATCCCGTGGGACGAGATATGGGGAGAAACGTTACGGGGGCGACATTATGAACTAGAGTCAGAAATTATCACGTATGATAATCGCAGGATCCCTGTAGAAATAGTCCTTGATCCCCTCGAGTTTAAGAGAAAACAGTACTATTGCTGTTTTGCGAAAGATGCGACCGAAAAAAAACTCGCCGAAGGTGCATTACGGGATAGTGAAAAAAAATACCGTGATATTTTTGAGAAGTCAGTATCGGGGTTATTCAAAACCACACCGGAAGGTCTCCTCACCGATGTCAATGATACGTTTGCCCACATGTATGGCTATCCGGGTGCTGCAGAAATGTTGCAAGCCAACCTGGATATCAACAAACATTTGTACGCGATTCCGGATGACCGGAAAGAAGTCCGACGGATTACGGATCGCCAGGGAAAAATCGAGAACTATGAGACACTTCAGTTAAAACGTGACGGGACCGTTTTCTGGATATCAATCACTGCACGCTGTATCAGGGATAAGGCAGGTGCCGTTCTCTTCTATGAAGGCACCATTACGAATGTTACTGACCGTAAGCGGGCTGAAGCCGCACTGAAAGAAAGTGAACAGAAATATCGGACGCTTTTTGAGAATATCCCGGATAAGATTTTTATCAAGGACCTGTGCGGGGCATATATGTCATGCAATGCACACTATGCCCGCAGTCTCGGAATTTCTATAGAAGAAATTGTGGGAAAAACGGATGATGATTTCTATCCCCATCAACAGGCCGAACAATACCTGGCTGATGACCTGGCTACCATCGGGGCAGGTGCGACCAGGACGATTGAAGAGATGCGTATGGTCCATGGCATAGAGACCTGGGTTTCTCTATTAAAAACCCCGATTAGAGATGAGGCGGGGAACATCTCCGGAATACTTGGAATTTTTCATGATATTACCAGGCGAAAGCAGGAAGAAGAAGAGATCCGGAATAAAAACCGGAAGGTCCTGGAAGCAACATCTGACAGCCTGGTGAGGACGACAGAAGACCTCCAGCTTCACCAGGCAGAACTTGAAGTACAGAATGAAGAGTTGCGTAATGCGAAGTATAGCCTTGGATTATTTAGTGAACGGTATTTTGAACTCTATGATCTTTCACCTGCAGGTTATATTACCCTCAGTGAGAAGGGACTAATTACGAGTGTAAATCTTACTGCGGCCACCATGCTTGGTGTTGAACGGTACCACCTGGTAAAAAATCCGGTAACTCGTTTTATCATACCCAAATACCTGGATATTTTCTATGGCTGTCGAAAAACGGTCATTGAAACGCAACGTAAACAGTCGTGTGAACTGCGTATGCTGCATTTCGGGAGCCCACCTGTTCCGTTCCAGGTGATTGCAGTGCTGGCGCCGGTACATGATGGTGAAGAGACCGTCATCAACATGATGCTGATTGATATCCCCCCGGCCAGAATATCGCGCTATGAGACAGTGTGAGCGCAACGATCGTCCCCTGCTTCCTGACGATACTCACGTTAACCCTTCGTTTTATTTATTATTGAACGGTCTGATCTTGGATTCAACTCTCGCGGAGATACCAGGATCGCATAGGTAGCAGAATAAGGTCATGCACAAAGACCTGAATTAAGAAGTGTCTCGTCGTTTTCGGGTTCAACGATTTCCCTCATAATTTTCGTCATGTTGCCTGCCTTGTGGAGACCGTAACAAAACCCGCAAGGTCGATTGTCTGCATAAAAAATCCCATGCAACCGTCGATAAATTTGTCCGCATTCAAAGATATGGACCTGACTATTAGTGTGTCGGCGGAAGTTTTCATCATATCCATCTCAATCTGTCAGTCAAAGGGAGGAATGGTACATGAAGAGCGGGAACAGGTTTATTATAATATGATTTTCCAATGGTTAGATACCCGCGGGGTTGGACCATATGCGTTATTTTGGCATCATTCTCTTCATTGGTTGTATTGCACTCGTATCTGTTGTATATGCAGGGTGTGGGGGAGATACAAACCCGTACAATGACACACCGGGCACTCTTCCGAATGGCTACTATCCCCCTGATGTAAATTTTACCGGTGATCCGGTACAGGGTCCTGCACCCCTGACAATCAGGTTCACAGACCGGTCAACAAATATCCCGACCTACTGGGCGTGGAATTTTGGTGATGAACAGACTTCAAATAGTAATAATCCGGTCCATACCTACCAGTCCTCAGGTATGTATACCGTATCGCTGACGACAGGTAACGGGTATGGTGGGAATTCAATCACGAAAACAGACTACGTCGTCGTTCATCCAGCATCATCCACACCAGTTGTGGATTTTTCCGCGAATGTCACATCCGGGACTCTGCCATTCCAGGTCGAATTCACTGACCACACGAATGGTGTTTTCGCCGGTTAAATTTTGACCCCCCCTTTATAAAGGACGCCGCTCTGTTTTTGACCCCCCCTAAGCTAAAAAGTAGTTAACCCTCAATGATTCAATCGAGGGGCTAACGCGGTGAAACAAATGCCAGAGATAAAA
>CAIJED010000226.1 GCA_903819595.1 uncultured Methanomicrobiales archaeon
ATCAGCAACCTTCCGTTCGTAACTATCAGCCCCCGGTCCTATTGCCACCATGTTGTTGACGTCAAAAAAATGGTCTGAAATTGTGAGGTTTGTGTTTTTACATGATTCTTTGTAACTGTTCAGCCTGATGTTTGAGACAAGGCGGGAATAAATGGTTTGGCGTCAAATGCATCAGTAATCGATGCGAGAACCGATCTACCATTTTTTCTTACTGTTGAAATGTATCCTCTGATCCGACAGAACCAATCAGCACCCTCTTCACTTCGGAAGGTACCGGAAATTTTCTGCTGGACCTTCATCATACGGATATCTCGTTCGGCCTGGTTGTTATCGAATGGGATCGAGAAATCATACATAAACGCCAGAATCTCCGTTGGGTAACGCTCGAAGCGGTCAAGTAGATTCTTCGGCGTCGATTGCTTCTTTCGACCTCGTTTACCCCCTGGTCGTATATCTTCTGTCACAGGATTTTCCTGTTTTCCTTGTTCAATTATTCTGGCATATCGTAACTCAAAGTCAGCAATTTGCTCTCGGCTTATTGAGGATAATTTCAGTTTGGCAGAATCCACGACTTTTTTGATTTCATGGATGAGTTCGTTCATCTGATCACTCCAGATCTGCCCAAAATTTTCTGATATTCCTGTTAGTTCTCGAATAAGATGGGCATTGCAGAGGGCATGGTGACAATCGTAATGGAAATACGTCTTCCAGCAATCATGAACCATAGTACCTTTGAATGCAGGTAATATCTGCAATTCATCAGTTCCCTCTTTTCCACGTGTTTTATGGTGCCCGTACCATGTCAGAAGTGCAGTACTCGCTACATGCAACCAATGTCGTTTGGCAGTAACCCGAAATCCCGTTTCATCTACATGCAAAACCGGTGCTCTTGTTAGGGCTTGCTTCACAATCTTGTCATAGTCCGCCAAGTTATTATTGCAGTTTTTCAATGCCAGGGCTATTGTCGCCTTACTAATGGATAATCCGAATACGTCGGAGAAAAGTTCGCAAATCCGTTCATATGGGATTAACTGGAAAACGCTGAGATACACCATCAGGGTTTTCAATATTTGCCCATATTGCACCGGATGCTCCACACCATCTGGAAATTTTCCACGGTTATGATATCCACAATGAGGGCACTGTTTGTGTTCTGCCTGATGTTCTGTTACAGCGACTGTAATCGGTTGCGTGTCATAGACTTGCCGCCGTTCTAATCCGATTACCGGAACAGATTCTAATGATTCTCCGCATCCTTCGCAGGTAGTTACTTTATGTGAAATTGTCTTATCAGGATTATCCACCATTTCCAATGTGCGCCCAACATGTCCTCTTTGACCTCCTGCGGGTCGGTTTCCCTTCTTCCGCTGACTTTTTTGTGATACAAAAACATCGCTGGATGGTGGTTTACTGCTGTTCTTACTGGTCTGGTTCAACCGAGCTTCCAGTTCTGTTATGCGAGCTTCAAGTTGAGCTATTCTGGCTTCGTATGTTTCAATGAGCGCGATTATTTCATCAGGATTTGTCTGACACAGAACCCTTATTTCTGCACGCTTTAGAGACATTTCGCTTGAATAATAGATATTCTCTTATTATATAAAGATCTAGCGGTATATGGGGCTCTATTTCTAAATTGAACCACACAAATGAGTTAGACAAAAATTATTGATTGATGGCTGAACAGTTACTGCATTTTAAAGATAACTGGTGAAAGTATCAGGGATTTTGGCAAAATCGGGTGTTCTTCTTATTACTTCTCCATCCCTGGACCTGATCATTCAGAAGAAGTTTTCGCAGCCCTTGTTCAGCTTCCGGCGCCCTTCAGGCATGTGAACATCCTCACTGACATGGTGGTCACGTCTGTGGAGAAGGATCATGATACGAGCCGGAGAAGATGCCGGAATACTTTTTTTCAACCGGGAGAAAACCCTGGCGCTTTCTATGGATATTGCCTCTTTATCGGCACGTACGGAACTTCTCCTTATAATCTGCCCGGAGTGCAAAAGAATAATTATATATATGGGGGAAGCAAACTTCCTTCTACCAGAGGAGTAACCCGGACCACTCCTGATAGTTCGAATCATGGAACATATCAGCCCATTCACCTCTCCAAAGGGCCTCCTCTGATGATAACTTCTAACCCGGGAATTGCAAGAAAATCCGAGTAATTCCCGAAAGGAAAAAAAATTATGAGGAAATGATATTTCGTTCACAGGTAAGGTGGAAATTTAATGGCAATCGATACTGGATCAACGGCCTGGCTCCTGGCAGCCACGGCATTGGTAATGCTCATGACGCCCGGTGTAGGATTCTTCTACGGTGGGCTGGTACGCAAGAAAAATTTTATCTCGATGATTGCGCTCTCAATCCTCGCATTCGCTCTCGTGAGTATCCAGTGGGTACTGATTGGTTATTCGCTGGCATTCGGTGGAGATACTAGCGGTGTCATCGGGAACCTCTCAAACGTGGGTCTCGCAGGAGTGGGGCTGGACGCCGGACCCTATAGTCCCGCAGTTCCGGGGTTACTGTACATGGTCTTCCAGCTCGTCTTCGCCACTGTAACGATGGCAATTCTAACATCGGCAATGGCTGAACGCGTAAAATTATCATCATTCATCGTATTTGCGGCGCTGTGGACGACACTGGTGTATGATCCCCTCGCACACTGGGTTTGGGGCGGTGGCTGGGCACAACAGATGGGGGCCCTTGATTTCGCCGGCGGTACGGTGGTTCATATCAGCTCCGGTTTCGGGGCATTGGCCGTGGCACTTGTCATCGGATCCCGTGCAGGTTATGGCAAGTACATGATGGAGCCGCACAACATTCCAATGACGCTACTTGGGGCCTCATTACTCTGGTTTGGCTGGTTCGGGTTCAATGCCGGTAGTGCAGTCGCAGCAAACGGTCTTGCCGCCAATGCCTTTGTCGTGACGAACACGGCCGCTGCCGCTGGTGCCCTGGCCTGGATGTTTGCCAGCTGGTACCATGGTAAACCAAGTTCTCTTGGTATGGTATCAGGAGCAATCGCCGGACTTGTCGCGATTACGCCGGCATCAGGGTATGTTACGCCGATGGCGTCAATTGTTATCGGTGTCGTTGCAGGTCTGATATGTTATAGCGCAATGCTCTTCCGTATGAGGAAAGGTCTCGATGAAAGCTGTGACGCCTGGGCAGTCCATGGTATGGGCGGTCTCTGGGGAGCGCTTGCCACAGGTATATTTGCTGCAGCCGCGATCAACGGGTCTTCCGGGCTTCTTGAAGGAAATGTCCACCAGTTTGTTGTAAATGCAATTGGTGCCTTTGCCGCACTGATATACGCGTTCGGAGTCACGTATATCCTTGCATGGCTGGTTAACCGGTTCATGGGTCTACGTGTATCCGAAAATGAAGAATACGTAGGACTTGACATTTCCCAGCATGGAGAACGTATCAACGTATGAGGTGAACCAGATGCAAAAAATCGAAGCAATTATAAAACCAGAACGGTTTGAATTCGTAAAAAAAGCACTTGAGGAGAATAAAATATACGGGCTGAACGTTTCAGAGGTAGAAGGACGTGGAGACCAGAAAGGGATCGTGCTGCAGTACAGGGGCGGGGAAATAACTGTCGACCTCATTACAAAGTGCAAAGTGGAAGTCGTGGTGAAAGACAAAGATCTCCAGATGATCCTGGACCTCATCATCAAAGCTGCACGGACAGGAAAAATCGGGGACGGGAGAATATTCGTATCTCCTGTCACGCAATCAATCCGCGTAAGAACGGGGGAAATTGAAGAATAATTACTACTCTCCCCATTTTTGAAATATCCTGAGTAATCACAACGTCAAATTTCCTGAATACCTGGACCTCATTGCTCGTAGACTCGACCGCTGTCCAGGAAATTCATTCATTGCAGGCAATATCAGTCCCGGAGTTTTTCCCGTTTTCATGGCCACCCTGATCATTCGTGGCCGTTGGGGCATCATTTTTTACCATTCGTGTACAGTGGTGCCGAATCGCAGTAATGCGGGCGAAAAGACTGTTAAAGAGGTTGTATCTTCCCGGGGCATCGTGAACCCGTTATACAGGTGTGTATCCAGAAGGGATCCGTGTATGGTGAGCGTAGAAACGTCCCGTGATTGTGGGGCGGGTCAAACGGGTAAGTTATACATATATACTTGCAGGTAGAACAGTTCTTCTATCCATCGTTGGCCGGCTTTTAAAACGGGCATGAACCGAAAGGAACGTTCACACCAGAAACCATGAACACTTCGGTTCCTAATCTGGATGTATTGGGCAATGCTTAAGCATTTACAACAGGAAATTCATAGGTTGATAATCTCCTGACAATGGAGAAATTCACAATAGTATCACAAATCAGAACCCAGGATTGAATCGTTCCATGTACTCCATACTCTACGTAGATGACGAACCCGATCTCCTCGAGATCGGGAAAATTTTTCTTGAGAGGTCGGGCACGTTCCATGTTGATACCATGGAATCTGCAATCCTGGCATTGGAACGGATCCGGAATTCTTCCTATGATGCCATCATTTCAGACTACCAGATGCCGCAAATGGATGGAATCGCATTCTTAAAGGAGATTCGCCATGAATATCCGGACCTTCCTTTTATTATCTTTACCGGGAAGGGAAGGGAGGAGGTGGTGATTGCGGCACTCAATAACGGGGCAGATCATTACCTTCAGAAAGGCGGTGAACCAACTGCCCAGTTTGCAGAACTTGCCCACAATCTCAATCTTTCAATAGAGCGGAGGCGATCAAAAGAGACGATCATTCATCTGAACCGGATATATTCTATGGTTTCAAGAATGAGCAAAGCCATGGTCAACATCGGCGACCGGTCTGAATTCCTCAATGAAGCTTGTAAGATCGGTGTCGAAGAGGGCAAATTCCTGATGACATGGATAGGGATGCTGGACTTTCAGACACACATGATACATCCTGTGGCTGCCTGCGGGTACGAGGAAGGTTACTTAAGCCTTCTTACTATCAGTGTGGATAACGTCCCCCAGGGAATGGGACTGAGCGGGATGGCTGTACGGGATGGGCACCCGACATTTTCAAACAATATCCAGACCGATCCCAGAATGGCAACATATTGGGGTGAAGCAGAAAAACGGGGATATCATTCTTCGGCGGCAGTTCCAATAAAAAACGGGAAATATTTTGTCGGTGTGATGAGGTTCTACTCGGGCGAAATTAATTTTTTCAATGAAAAGGAGATCAACCTCCTCCAGGAGATTGTTGATAATATCTCCTTCGCCCTTGAAATGCAGGAAAAACGGATGTTATAATGCTTATCTCCCGGCATCATAACCCGGTATTTTTTTACCAGGTCAAAACAAAGGTAAATAGTCACCTTTTCTCTCCCAATCCGGACCTATGATTCCTGGCCGGCATGATTTATTACACAGACCGCTCCTTCCCGACACAGATACCGTGATTACCAGGAAGTAGCGGGGAGCCGTTCAACGCCGTTGTCAACGTGAATAGTTCCGGAAGACAGGCAGAGTCCGGAAAAGTCCATGGACCTGAAAAAATAGTACTGTTGTGGACCGCCCGGGAATTATTTGCCGATCTCATTTAGAGTTCCTTCGTGCCCACGAATAGCATTCTGACTGGTCGGTCTGGGGGAAATGGCCTTTTTGTGGCGATGCCTGCGGATGAGTACCAGTTCAACCCGCCAGTCCAGCCCCGTTATTGTTCCAGTCATTGACGACCACAGGGTCTTGTGCGGTTGCCTTTTCATGAGCGCTAATCGCTTTTGTATCGTTACCTGCCCCATTACATTCTCCCGGAATGGTATCCGGGTCCGATTATTTGTCAGGTTTTACTATCCTGGTCCTTTCGTGGTGGTCACTTCGCCCGGGCTTTCTCTATCACGCTCCGGGCAAACTCTTCCGCATTCATGAGGTCTTCTGCATTCGGTCTGCCCTTGTTCAGTCCACCAAAAAACGCTAGGAAACTATTCGTGTTGAAACCCCTGCAACCAAATTCATCAATAATCGTATAACCTTTGGACTGCAGTTTTTCCCTGAGCGAAGTGTGATTTTGTAACACAAATTCCCTGAATCGTTCTCCATCATACAGGATGGGCGGGACCCCGCAGGTCGAGAAGATGAATGCCTTCCTGTTGTCCGCCTGTGGTAGTTTATCGACCAGGTCGAGGAGGGATTTGTGGTGTTTTGCACCGTATATTCCTGAACCAAAGCCTACCATCTGATAATCCCCGATCTCTTCCGGGTTGACCTGCTGCGGTGTTGTTACCGGTGCATCAAGGACTTTTGCGATGACATGAGCGACCTTCTCTGTATTCTTGTGATGATAGGAGAACACCACGACCAGCGATTTTACCGGTACCGTATCCCCGGTTTCATCTCCTCTCGTTTCCATTTTTTTAACCTTCCAATTGAATTCTCTCATGGCAGACCCGGGAGCGATTGGAGATGGTTTGAATCCTTTCCCGATCAACCAGACCGTCATCACCTTTTCCAGCAAGGCTATCCGGAAGAGCGATAACGTTTGCGGATCGTTGACGCAAAGGTTTTTGCTGATGTTGAACCTCGCCAACAAGCCTGCTGTTCGCCGCCGTATGGTTGCAGCGGGACCCCCAACCTGATCACCACCGTAAAATGTGTTTTGTCTGCAACAATAGCCATTGGTAGAGGACAAAGAAAATTGCATCGCCTGATTGACTGCGATCCTGCGAAAAAAACAGATGTGACAATTGCGATGATGTTTTATCAGGGGAAGAATGGGACTGATCGTTCACCCTGACAAAGAACAGATCTCATCTGATCTCTTCTGTTGTAACCCCCCGTTTTTCCCGTACATCCGGAAACTGAATAAAAAATAGACCAAAAATGAAAGAACAACCCCTCTATCCGACACTTGTATGCATCGATGGGATCTACTTACAGATCAGAACTGGTCGATTAAATACGGTACCAGCCCCAGACAGAAAATTTCTAAAAAAATCTTTCTACGCATAGAGTGTGGGGATTAATACGATTAGCACCTTATTTTTCGAATTGAACGAATAACGAATCATGATACCGGGAATCAAAAACAATACAGGGATATTTTTAAGAAGGAAAAACGCTAATGGTAATCATCCAAAGGCGTAGTGAGGTGATTGTATGCCAACGAGTAAGAAACAACTGGTAAAGCTGAACCAGGCAAAGAAGGTCAAGGCGGAAGAGCTCTCGAAGCAGGCGGCTGCGGGTAGCGAGGATGCCAAGAAGAAGCTCAAGAAGCTTGAGAAAAAGATCAAGTGATCTACCTGGAATTTCAGAGCTTTTTTTGTCATCCTTTTCACGTTACTGTTCAACGGACATCGCGATGGAATCCGTAACATGCTCGTAATCGGAGTGGAGCGGAAGACTCATTTTTTTCAGATTTCAAAAATTATCCGGCCTCCTGCAAGGTAGTGGAACGCCCAGGAGGTTGATCTGTCCGGACGTGAGGACCTCTTCCATGGGACCTACAGTCATCAGTCCCGAGCTTTTGCCCGGGGCCTTCCCGCCGTTGATGACCGCGTTGAGATCCGGGCTCATGATCTGCCGGTCTTCTACCCTGGACATAGACGTGTTGGCACAGGAGAAGGAACGGGGTGTAAGGGGCCCGGGAAACCTTCTTCTCCACCTGATCTCTAACAGTGATCAGACACCATGGTTACCAATATATCAGCGGACCCGGACCGTCTCCGGATGGACGATATTCAGTGCATGCTTTCAAAGACATACTGGAGCCCCGGCATCACGAAGGACGAGATCATGCAGGGAATCCTGAATTCCGCGCTCGTTGTCGGGGCGTACGATGCCGAAGGGCGGCAGCTCGGGTTCTGCCGGGTTATCTCCGACAAGACCCGTTTTGCGTATCTCCTTGACGTGATCGTTGCAGAGGACTGCCGGAACCAGGGTATCGGGCAGGCGATGGTCAGGTTTGCCGTGACGTACCCGGAATTACGGGACGTGTACCAGTGGCTGCTGAAGACGAGCGATGCGCACGGGGTGTATGGGAAGTGTGGTTTTGCTCCCCTTGAGGACCCCGGATGGTGGATGGGACGAATGCGGCCAAGGTCGGAGAGGGGTGAGGGGACCTTTGGGACCTGATCCAGTACCATGAGGAACGGAGAGTTTTTTTAAAAGAGTCGTTACATATTTGTATCGCAAATTCAGGGTTACCAGAGACCTCTCTGATAGAAGGTCTGATCTCTTTTACCCCGATAACGGTGCAAAGAACAGGCCCCGATGATCTGAAAAATCAGGAGGTGGCTACACCTCCCGGCCCTTTCTACGCCCCGAAGGGCCACTACCACTCTGTCCGAAACCTGCATTAACACCCGGGGAACCCGTCACCCTGGAACATACCAGGGATCCTCGATTTTTGAATAGGTATCCGGAAAATTGATGGGGACATACTTCCATGAGGAGTGCAGACCGGCCGGGTAATTTCGGTTGTCCCCCAGGTTTTCCATCTTAAAAAATCAGGGATTGACGGAGGAGTGATCCTGCTTCAATGAGTCTGTGCCATCACCCCTCACTTCCGATCGGCATAGATACCGGACCCCAAAAGCCATGTATCATCAACCGGTGCAACATAGCAGAGTTTCAGCCCGTCCTTCCCTGTGTCCGGGTTGAGATAATCGACGTACAGGAACCCTCCGCCATGCGTTGCAGCAGAGATCTCCCAGGCAATAATCTTAACTCCGTAGGGGTCAGAAAAATTCATCTGGTTTGAACCGACCATTTCCGGCTGGAACGGGAGTGCGAGTGTCGTCCCGTTATTGTCATAAGCAAAGATATACCGGCTCCCGTTGGCAAAACTACCATTCCGGTCGTTGAAATCGGCGATCGCTTTTGCAGCTCCGTTCACCTTTGCGTACTCACCGGCCTGCTTCACCCTCCCGACGAGTACGTCCCGTTCCGTGGTATTAAATCCGGCAGACAATTCCGGCAGGTAGACACCCGCCCCGACGAACCACTGGTTGTCAACCGGGATGACGGTTGAGAACTTGAACTCCTCCCGGTACTGATCTTCGGGGTTCGGGTAGATGTAGTAGAGGGAGCCACCGCCATCACGGGCGACCTCGACCATCCTGTCCATAAATTTCACCCCGTTGGGATCGGAGATTCCTGTCCGGACGGTCCCGAGCAGGCCAGGCTGGTAGGGCAGGGCGAGCGTTGTCCCATTCATATCGTACGCGAATACGTAGAGGCTCCCTTTATTGAATGTCCCGTTCTGGTTGTTAAACTCCAAAAGTGCCGATTCCCTGCCGTGTTCTTTTGCATAGGCTGCCGCCTCCTTTACAAAGCTGGCAAGATTTGCGGAACTGGCACCTGGTATCTCACCCGTGGTTGCCGGCGTTGAAGTCGCGTTCACTCCGGCGTTGCTTCCGTTGCTGGAAACAACCACTCTCCACCTGGCACCGTCGATCCCTGCCGTGTCCCAGGCCGCAATCCTGGTAATGTTTCTGTTCAGGTTGTTGTCGTGCAGGGTGTAGGCCCCGGTACCGGATGGCTCTGCCATGATCCGGCTGACTATCTCATGCAGGGCAGGATCCGCATATCCGGGGTCAGCAAAGAGATTTCTGCCAACCTCGTCCTTCTGCCCGTCGTAGAGGATCGTCCCGTCGGTTTGTATGACCCACACATCGTAGTCTGTCCCATTGGTCGCCTTTTGGATATGCCTGTTGAGGAAGGCCTCCGGTGTGTAGGTGATATCAGTATAACCAAGATACTCTCCAGATGAGGAAAAAACAGGGGAACTCTGCGAGATCCCGGTGAACCCTTCTGCCATACGGAAGACTCCGCTGACGACCGGTAACCGATCCGTATTCGCTTTCTGGACTTGTGGCTGCCAGCTTAAGTTTGTTCCTACCACCCCTGCGTAGTTTTCAGGGACCACGGTCATGATCATGCCATCCCGTGAGATGACCAGCGACGAGACCGCCCACGGGTAGTGCAGCAGGTTTTTTTCCAGGACCGCCTCAGCTTTCTGACCTGACAGGCCTGCCGTGGAGAGGGCAAGGGAATTGTTCAGGACTCCTGCTTTAAGATCACCAAGGCCCGTGTCGATGGAATCGGCCAGTTGTCCTGCAACTACCTGCATTTGTGCGGTTTTTGGATCTGCCGACGTCTGTGCACATCCCGCCAGCGACAGGGATGCTGCCAGGATGAAAAGAATCACTATCAAGGGGACTACTTTCATAGAATTCGTATTGCTGTTGCATCACGATGAAGATTGTTACCCGGTGTGGTGCAGCCTGGGATGGTGGTCTCCTGGTGTGGGTTTACCAGGTGGGGGTAGAATAGTCGCAACACGGGTTTTCTGATCGCGTATGCGACAATCCAGGCTGAATGAGGAATGTCCCGGACCGGAATGCTGTGGACCTGATCTTCTTCCCCGCCGTATATCCAAACGTTTTCCGGCATCAGTCTTACGGGTCGGCTTACTTCTTCCTGGTGACGGGGACTGCATCGACAGAAGAGCAATGATAAAAACCGGTATATATACGGGATTTCGAGACAATGGTGTGGTATTAATTGAGTAAACGCCCAAATATATATCGAATGCCTGCTGTTTGTCGTGTCCTTTATGTTGATGATGAGCCGGGTCTTCTTGGAATCGGAAAGCGGTTCCTTGAGAAAGAGGGGGCATTTGCTGTTGATACTCTTACGTCGGCTGTCGACGCACTGGAGAGTTTGAAAACCGAACGGTATGATGTCATCATCTCCGATTACGAGATGCCGGAGATGGATGGCATTGGATTCCTCAAACAACTGAAAACATCGGGAAATTCCACACCGTTCATCATCTCACACCATGCATAATTCGAATATAACAGGACCGGATAATGATTCATATCTGGATGATCAGCCCGGAAAAAAGATCATTGGAAATTTGAGTGCCATAAAAAACCAAAAGACCCTGAATGCCTGCCCCTCAACCTGTCCATGATGTGGCTGATGGTTGACATGTTTTCTGTTCATTACCTGCTCGCGAAAATGTGTGGTATTTCAGTTGGTTTTTTATGGAACTATTATGGGCAAAGCACAATTACATTCAGAAAAACCAGATGATGGGAGTAGGATCCGGTTTCGGGGTTTCCCGGTGCGATGAATATATTCAACTGGTGAAAGAGGGTAAGGCGGAGGAGCCTGACAGCATGGTTTATACTGAACATGAATCACCGTGCATGCCAGAACCGATCAAATTTTCGATTACAGAGATCCTTATGAAGAGCATACGGTTCTGTTGTCGCTCCAATTAAAATGGAATATCCTCCCGGTACCTCCGGGAAAACCCTGCAGAAGTCCCCAGGTACTGTTCAGGGAACTGTTCATCTACCGTTCAATTGAGCCAGACATATTCACACCTGTTCATCTCATCGTTCGGGTGAAAAGTAATCACATTTATTTCAATATCCCAATTCTGTATACACATATCAATGGACCCTGCGAGGTACGCAGACGTTGAGTTCTACGTGGAGGATATCATTGTAGATCTCCAGGAGACCAGATCCTCCTGATCATTCTGGCGAAGGACATGGACGAAGAGACGGAACAGAATCTTTTCGGAAGAACATCGCGAGGTATTCCCGTATCTCATGAAGGGCGTGAACCACGCTGTTTCAGTTCAGACCGTTGATCCATTGGGCAACATCTTCTGCGAGGTGGGATCGGACCGTGATGGAAGGGTCCTGAACATTATCTCTCTCAAATTCCCCCGGCCTGCCCCTCGCCAATGTGTATATCCAATCTGGTGAAATACTATTGTTGACAAGATGACGGCGGAGTGCTCCGAAACCGTGATGCTCTTTCCTGTTATCGGTCAGGGTTGCCTGCATTGAGTATAATGCCCAAAGGGTGGAATGGTCACTTGAATTTCCGGATAATCGCGTTTATTAAGAATAATCTCCCCCTGGGAAACCGCTTATCTGAATTCTTCTACGGAGTGATGATGGTCGTTGTCATCACCGGTCTTATCAATAACGGTCTGCCCCCCACGACGAGCACGCTCCGCCTCCTGCTGGTTGCCGGACTGACCGTCAACCTGATCTGGGGGACCATCGATGGGGTTACCTCAATGTACGGGGGACTGGTAAACCGTGCGGATTATTACCGGATCGCCAATGCATTCCGGGAGGACCGGGCCTGTCCAGAAAAAAGAGAGGATGTCAGGAGATCTCTGCAGGGCACCATCGTTGAAAACCTGGATGTGGAAGCGCAATCAGCAGTGATCGAGATGATTGGTGACGGCGAACCCGTGACCGGGCAGAAATTCCCCGCGTCCCGTATGGACTGGAACGTTGCAATTGCCACCATCATTATCGATTTCGTCCTCGTCTTCCCGGTTTTGCTCCCCTATTTCATCATCGATAATGTCAGGTGGGCCGTATGTGTATCTCATATGATTGCCATTATTCTCCTCGCTGGTGTCGCGATCGTCTGGGCTAAAAATCTCGGTCTTAATTCTATCAAAGCGGGAATTATCATCGCCCTGATCTCATTTGTCGCGATATACTCCACCTACCAGATTGGATGGTAACCGGGAACCCCGGTCACGAGGCTGGACTCAGGACCCTCCCCCGGATAGCCGGCTAACGAAATTGCCCGGTTTTTCGGAAGCCCGCAGTGGTGGAGAGGATACGGTGGGACCAATTGGAACAGGTGATGAATAAGCTCCGGGTCTGTCATCAGGTCCTTTCTATCATCTGGCGATGTTCATATTTTTGTTATTATTCCAGGCCGTACTTCTGTTTCAACTGCTCCCAGTACGGGTCCTTCATCAGCTGCAGAAGCCCGTCATCAATCGCCGCCAGCAGTTCCGGGTCGGTCTTCCGGACGGCAATAGCAATCTTCTCCTGTGACGGGATGGTCCCGATAATGACGAGTCCCCCTCCCGATATCGCCCGCTGCTGGCCCGCGGACTGGATAACAGAAGCATCGATCGTCCTGTTTTGGAGGTCCCTTGTAAGGGTTGTACTATCCGGGTACAGGGAAAGGTTGAAAGCTGGCATCTTTCCGGTCTTGATGAGAGTATCATTCACCCAGTCCACCTCATTTGTCCCCGACTGCCCCCCGATCCGGAGCCGGCCGTCATAAAGGTCCTGCATCGTGATCGTGGAGCCTTCCCGGGCGGCAATGCTCATGTTCACCGTATAATACGGCTGTGAGAAATTCACCCGAGCCTGCCGTTTCTCCGTAATAGTCATCCCCGAGGCGATCATATCGATCTTCCCTGCTTCCAGTAAGGAAATGGCGTCTTCCCAGGGAACTCCGACAAATTCTACCTCGAATCCTTTTCGTTCGGCGATCCATCGGGCCGCGTCGATATCAAACCCGGAAATATTCCCCCCGGAATCCTTTGAAGCAAACGGTGGGAAGTCTGCGTCTACACCAACGAGATAGTGCGGTCGTACATCTGTCGGGGTAACGGTGGCCTGAATCGGTGCGGGGGCTCGCGGTGCGGATATGCACCCGGCAACGATCAGGAGTAACAAAACGAGGGCAATCAGTACAATAACCTTTCTTGTCATCATATAATTCAATGAAGGTGTAGATGATTGACATTTGCGGTCTGGCTTACGAGAATGGCTGGTCAACATTGTCGTCCGCAATTGCCAGGGTGTCGGTCCCATGGAGTTATCACTGGCAGGTATCGCCCATGAATGGCTGAGTAACAAAAAATCAGTGATAAATGAGATTCGCAGGGGATGGGACCCCGAGCTTTATCCCCGGACAACCGCAACAGAAAGTTACGGGAAGTTACAGAATGGACCAGTGGGATGAGATCCGGGGAGCAGTACTCTATTTTTTGATCGTGATCGCGACCTGCATTACGTTTGGGGCAATTCTTGTGGTGATCCATGAATTTATCCACAGCACGACCGCGTATCTCCTGGGTCACATGCACAGTCCCCTGGCAATCGTCTGGGGGAACCCGATCACCCTGGACGGCTGGGATGAAGGGGTCTCCTATTCCACCATGTTCAACGCGGGGCAGGGTACTGATGCAGCCATCATCGCCGTCATGCCGCTCCTCTTTCATGCGGTTATCGTTATCGTGGGGATCTATCTTCTCCTGTCTGCCGCACTGGTCCGGAAAAAGTGGTTGTTCCATCTCGTATTCTGGCTGGTCATCGTCAATTTCATGGAACTGGTGGCATATATGCCGGTGCGGGCGTTCTCCCTGCATGGTGATATCGGGAACTGCAACCACGGTCTCGGGCTGAACCCATGGCTGCTCTTTCTGGTCGGCACTCCCCTCATCCTGCTCGGGCTGTATTACCTGTACGGACGTGTTCTGCCCCGTATGAATGTGGTTGTCGCCGGAGAATCGCGTCTTGTACGGTACGTGATCCTCGTCTTCTCCATATTCTACCTCTTTGTATTCCGGGGTAGTATCCATAATGTACTCACCTTCGCTCCCAACATGGAGTGGCTGACCCTGCTCTTCGGATATGTAGCATTCGTGGTAATCCTGTATGCCTGTCAGCCGGGGTCGCGTTGGATCACTGCGGCAGAGAAGCAGTTTACAAAAGAGATGAGCGGTGGAGCGCCGTAATCTTTTAACAAGCCAAAGTCAGATCAATGATATCCCCATTGCCCATCGAAGGTCCCGGGAATGGGGACACGGGAATACCTGTGATATCGACTCATACCGAAAGATACGGTATTTTTTTGCCAACAATGAACGGGTCGTCAAAGGATGCAGGACCATCGAAACCTGACACAAATCATGGATAGAACGTCAAATCCGGGGAGAAGAGGGCCGGTGGACAATCCGGATGCATCAGGTATCCTGGATTTTTAAATGAAGGATAAACGAAATCAGAGACTGTGGCAGATCTTACCCGCAGTTATTCAAACCCGTCGCTCTCAACGACTGCTCCCCGGGAGGAATGATTGATAACATATAAATGATGGCCCGTGGTGTTCTGTATCATAGAAAATCCCGGACCCGGGGTGAAGGATCTCCATGGTTGCAGGGTTTTCGTATTCGCAGGGAATGGTGTGATATCCTGACTAAAGACCCCGCAGGTATGCCAAAAAATCCAGAGAGGGTGCCGACCGGCTCCCTTGCCACAAGGCTGATGATTGCATTCCTGATACTGTCTGTCATCTCGTTTGGTATCATCGGCTACCTTGCGGTCTTTGCCATGAACGGTATCGGGGCCACGGCAGAAAAAAACAGCAATACACTCGGTAAGATCGCAGTGAATGACAGCGTCACTGCACTCAGCCATATGGGTGAAGAGCAGATCAGGGAAAAGGCATTAGACGTTGCGGACGAGATGAAAATCTATCTTGATGCACACCCTGGCCTCTCCGGTGAGGAGATAGGAAAAGACCAGGACCTGTACCGGATCGCAGTTCAGCCTGTCGGAAAAACAGGATACACATGTGTATACGAGAAAGGGACTGCGATCATGCGGTTGCACCCGAACAGCCAGCTGACAAACTACGATATGCGGAACCTCAAAAACACGTTACCGTCCTGGTGGAAGATCTTCGGCCCCAGCCTGTCAGGTAACATTTCAGGGGGATATTATGACTGGATCGAGGCTGACGGCAGTACACGGCAGAAATTTATGTACATGGTCCCGGTAGAAGGTACTTCCTACATGGTGGCCGCAACCACCTATATCGATGAATTTACCGCCCCGGCAAAGGACACCGAAGCGATGATCGCCGGTGCTACAAAGAATGCCACCGATATGATCCGCACGACGATCGACAGGACCGTGGTCCTTTTCGGCGTTGTCTTCCTGGTGATCCTCATCGGGGTCATGTGCATGGTCTTTCTGATCTCACGGAAGATCACCAAACCTCTACGGACATTGAAAAATGGGACGGAGATCATCGGCGCAGGGAATCTTGATTACCAGGTTGATGTCCGGTCCGGGGACGAAATCGAACAGCTCGCGATCGCTATCAACAGGATGGCCCATGACCTGAAGGAGTACATGAACCGTTTTGTCGAGGCAAACGCTGAGAAAGAGAGGATCGAGAAGGAACTCGATATTGCGAGGGGTATACAGCAGAGCTTCCTGCCCGATTTCCCCCCTGAAATCGAGGGAATGGATATCGCCGGCCTTTCCCTTCCTGCACGGGAGGTGGGTGGGGACTTCTATGATTATATCCCGCTCCCTGATGGCCGGTGGGGGTTAGTGATTGCTGATGTTTCCGGGAAAGGAGTCCCGGCGGCACTGTACATGGGAATATCAAGGACGCTTGTCAGGGCAAATGCTGCCACCCACTCATCAGTTTCCGGTACGATCTGCAGGGCAAACGACATGATCACAGAGAGCGATCATTCATCCATGTTTGTCACCCTCTTCTACGGTGTCCTCGATGTGGAGGAGAAAACATTGACCTACGTCAGTGCCGGCCATAATCACCCGGTCATGCTCAAGCACGGGTCTACCGATACGATACTCCTGAAGGCAGACGGGATTGCCCTCGGAGTGATACAGAATATCCGGCTCGAAGAGCAGAAAATCCAGCTCGACAGCGGGGATATCCTCATCCTCTACACCGACGGAGTGACCGAGACGATAGACCGGGCTGAACAGGAGTTCGGGGAAGAAAGGCTCACGGTGCTCGTCCAGGAGAACAGCCATCGTTCCTCTTCAGAATTGGTTGAACTGATAAAAGATGAGGTGATCCGGTTCAGCGAGGGACAGGCGCAGTTCGACGATATCACGCTTATGATCTTAAAAATCCTGTAGGGTGGAGCCACGGGACCATAATATCCCGGCAATTGGGCAGAACGGGTCTGATAATTCCCATGGGTCACCAGGTGATCCCGAGGGTCCCGGAATAGAAAATTCCTTCCCTGCGTGTTTGTTTTTGGAAAATGAACGTCCTATTTTGTTGCTACGAGTACTTTGAACCATTCAAAACCTTCCAACGGGTGGACTTCCACGTTCTTAAACCCGGCATTTCTGCATAATCTTTCCCACTGACCAAATCCGATGCTGTACTCACCATCATTCAGGATATGCTTCTTTCCATTGTCATACATCCTTTCAAATGCCTGTACGCCTCCCTCTTTCATGGCGAGTTCAAATTCCTTTGTAAGGAAATTCAAAATTCCCGATAATCGTACGGGGTCATCCGGTTTTCCCGTTGTATCCAGATCGATTTCACCAAGAATGAATCTCCCGCCTCCGTTTACAGAGGTAAAAAATTTTTTGATGACCGGTTCTTTAAATTTCACATGATGCAGTGCAACCGTCGCGGCGATGATATCAAACTGATTGGATCCAAAATCCATATCCTCTGCCGATTTTTCAATGCAATGAATGTGTCCGGCCAGGTTGCACAGTTCAATCTTTTCCTCGAAAATCCTGAGCATTTGAGATGAACTGTCAATTGCCGTGATATTGCAATCTGTTTTATTCAGGAATTTCAGCGACAGCAGGCCGGTTCCGCAACCACTATCGAGGACCTGGTCATTCCTTTTTACCCCTGATACCTTGACGACCAGATCAAGAAGTTTATGGTGTCTCTTTACTTTTCCAAGAGTATTGTCATATTCGTTCGCCCAATCCCCAAACCACTCCCGATTATCCTTGCTAACATGTTCCATCATCTTTCCCTTATTCTTACTGACACGTTATACTACCGTTGTAGTGTTTTTCCATCGTATAGGACCGGGTCGTTGAGATTAATCATCAATATCCGTAAGGCAGAGTTTCACCTCTCGTTCAAACACCGATGACCCCGGAGAGCACATCCACGGGAACACTGGTATTAAGAATATCTGGTGACCAGGCCTGCCTGTTCTCGCCGGTTTCATTTTGACCTCCGTAAGTTCAAAAGTAATTGCCTTCACAGATTCTACCAAGGGGCAGAATGTGGAAAAACAAATGCCTGACAGAAAACAAATTGTGGACCTGTCCGAATTGAACGGATCGAACCAACGAACAGCCCGGGAACCGATGATTTCCAGGAATACTATTCAGAAATATGTTCATCGGACTGCTGCCCTTCGTAACAGCCTGGTCCCGACCCACTTCATCTTTTATCTGAATGATGATGAGAAATTATTTATTTCTGTTTTACCCGCCCGTGCGGGCATACCCAGAGGCACATGCCGCAAACCGGTACGCCTGTTCGCTTCTCTACTGCCTTGAAAAAACGGTCGCAGGCAGCAGCATCGAACCGGGCCTCCCGGGGCTCATCTTTGTCGAATTGCTGTCCGGTAAACGCCTGCACCGGGCAGACATCCACGCAGGCATGGCATTTATTGCACCTGTTTTCCATGGGTGTCCCGGTTGGGGCAAGGGGTGCATCGGTCAGCACGGTCACCCACCGGACCCGTGGCCCGTGGTCAGGAGTAATAAGGAGGCAACTCCTGCCAATCCACCCGAGACCGGCGAGATGAGCTGCAAGTTTCTGCGAGAAGGGCCCGCAGATCCGGGTGTCATCTATTCTCATGGATGCAGCGATCGGCAACGCGTTGTATCCTGCACCCTGCAGCACATTTGCTACCCGCAGTGCCATCTGGTCGAGAGCTGCATTCACGACATCGTAGGCATGGTGCCGGTAGAGCAGACCGGCAACGTTGCGTTCCTGTTCAGGCAGCAGTTCCACGAGGGTGTCGAGGAGGGTGATACCCATCGTTATCCCGGTCGGGTACGCGGCAATTTTTGGTCCGCTCTGTGAAAGAATAAAATCCCGGGCCCCGGACAGGTCCGCGATACCAAAATAATCTGCCCCGAGCGATTCTGCGAGTGACTTAATGACATTCCCGGTATCCATACTATTTCCTGTACCATGTATGTTGGAATGTCATAGGTAATGAAAGGTGAATGGGCCCCCGGGCCCCAAATGTGGCCCTGATGATGATTCACACAAAGATGATTCGATAGAACCATATAAAATATTAAAATTTACTTACACAGTGGTGGAAAGAACAATGATCTACGTCGTGACGCTCACACACCCTCCGGAGCTGTGCCTTGCAAGGGAGGAATTTGCAGCTGAATTTATGCGATGGTACGAAGGAATGAACGATCTGGCCAGGAAATGCAACATCACGGTACTTGGATCGTATACGTGCCCGAATGAACACGTGTTCTACTTCATTCTCGAAGCGATTGATTACAAATCGATTACCGGATTCTTCTCTGGGGTTATGCTCACGAATCATACCGGACGGATCTCTCCTGTCATTACGCTCAAAGAAAGCGTTGATATCATTAATCAGGGAAATTAACAGGTATCCGTTTGAACCTTTCAGCCCGGCCAATGGCATGCAGGGAATATACCACTCCATAACGGACCGATGACCCTAGTGTCCCGAGGGTATACTCCACCAAAAACCAATGCAGACAATCTCCCTTGTTTTTTATATCACGACGTTCTCTCTCCTTACGTATGAAAACTCTGACCGCTTGCGTAGTCACCTGCATCGTGCTCATCGTTCTGATGGCCGGGTGTACCAGTCAGCTCGCCCCGAAACCCTCAACCCCGGGCACCAGTGCGGTACCTGTGACAATTAACCCAACTCCTGTGCCTGCCCTGGTCCCTGATCCATCCCTTGTTGGTACATGGTACCTTACCATGATGACCGGGCCGGGGGGTGTCGCTCTTACTGACGCGATGAGCCCTCAAATTACGTTGGTTTTCACCAATCAATCCAATGTCATCGGGTTCTCGGGCTGCAATAATTATCATGGGCACTATACCCTGGCCGGTCAGGTCCTCCCTGATGGGAACGGGATCACCATCGGCCCACTCGCCTCCACCACGATGTATTGCGCCAACGGCACGAATACCGAGATGACGTATCTTGAGGCCCTTCCGGCTGCAAAAACCGTTACACTGAGTACAAAACAGGAATTGACGATCAGGGATAACCGGGGGTATACCTTTGATTTTCAGAAGACCCCTTTTAGTGCGACCTTCGTGCCAAAGGGGTTCTGACAGATCTTATTTTTGGTTCCGCGAGATATCCCACTCTTACGATACGCATCAATGGAAATGACGCTTACTCATGCCATGGGACGAGATGCGATACCGTTCCTCGCGAAAAGATCTCCAGCTGACGACGTTTTTACAGCGGCAAAATATTCCAGGACGAATGAAAACACACAAGTTTCCTGGTTTATTGGATTTGCATCTCTTTCGAAGTAAGGTTTCGGGTGGGAAGGTCCTCCCGGTTCAGGGGGAGGGCACCTTATCAGGCATCACATCATCGATATGCACGAGCGTACTGTTCTGAATCTTCATCAGGGTGACCATTTTTACCGGAATATGGGAATTGCCGGTATAGGTTAGGTTGCCTGTTACACCCGTATAGTGCGTAACATTTGCCATCCCACCCGGGAACGCGGACGGGGACCCAGAATTCATAATCGCCTCTGCCACAATCATTACGGCGTCGTACCCAAGACCGGCAAACGGGACTGCGGAGCTGTGGTATTCCTGTGCGTACCGTGTCATGAAATGTTGTTGTTTTTTATTTCCTGTTGCAGGGTCAAACCAGGTATGGGTAGTGAAGTATACGTTATCAACCCCCGTTGCGCCACCCGTGAGGAGGGTGGGGGCATCATAGCCATCTCCACCCATGATTGGGACCGTAAATCCGGCATTCCGGATCTCCCGGATAACCGGCTTTGCATCGGCCCATGTCTCGGCTGAAACAAAAACAATGTCCGGTGGCGGGAATAGTCTGGAGAGGTTTGCAATCTGGGACGAATAACCGGTGTCCGCGCTGTGGAACGTATCCACCTTCTGCACCGTTCCGTTCAGATCAAGGAATCGCGTCATGAAATAACTGGCAAGGAGCGTGGGGTATTGCTTATCGGACTCGTAGAGGACGTATGCATTCTTCACCTTCAGGGTTCCGGCTGCGTATTCGGCACCAGCTGCCGCCTGGGTATTATCACCCATGCAGGCAAGATAGAGGTAGTCCGGAACCTGCTCAGGAAGACGGGGAGATGTGGCACCGGATGTGACGAAGTACACATTTTTTAACGCTGCGGCCTGCGCTGCAGGAAGGGCATGGTCAGGGTTCGAAAGCCCGATAATAACAGGGATAGTACCGGAACCTGCCAGTTCAGTGGCTCCTGCAACAACCGCACTGGTATTGGATTTCCCATTTACGATGACGAGTTCGACAGGCTTCCCATTGATCCCTCCCTGTTCATTGATCTCCTTCACCGCAAGTTTTGCGCCCTGCATCGAGGGGACATCAAACGTTGCCTCTGACCCTTCGAGATTGTAGACCGCACCAATCCGGATGGTTTCATTGTCGGATTTTTGAGGAGACAGGGTCCCCGCAGAGGTACCGGTTTGCAGAGATGAGGTACAGCCCGCAAAGACGACAGTAGCGAGGACAAAAAAGATAAGACTAACAAGATGGATATGAGCCCTGCGATTTTTCATAAAGGATTCGTTATTTTGCCGGTGAACATTCATTCGTACCGATCCCCAGACATTCAGTTGATCGGGAGCCATTCCCTTCATCACGCCTTCCTGCGGTGTTCGTCTTTT
Source organism: uncultured Methanomicrobiales archaeon (assembly GCA_903819595.1). Lineage (GTDB taxonomy): Archaea > Halobacteriota > Methanomicrobia > Methanomicrobiales > Methanospirillaceae > CAIKOD01. The sequence goes on from CAIJED010000226.1 coordinate 21,519, forward strand.
TTTTAGTAAACCGCCGGTCTACAAACCCAGGAGCTTCTTCTTGGCGGCGGTGAATTCTTCGTCTGACAGGACGCCCGAGTTTTTCAGATCTGCCAGTTTTTGTAACTGTGCAATCGTCGCATCATTCATACCTGGGGAGGCCGCCTGTGCATCAGCTGCCTTTTGTTGGGCTTCAGCAGCTCCCTGCTGTTTCAGTTCCCCGGCTTTCGCAGCCTGTTTCTGTCCCATTTTCATTCCTGCTATCAGCATTAATCCTCTTCCTCTCATTTCAGACACCACCTTTCAAATTGAGCTGTTGCTCTACACTCCTGATTATTTCGGGGGGGATACGACCCATATCAACCACTTTAGCTCCCGAATTGAGGGCCGCCTCCTTGAGATGGACCGCCCAGGTATTTTCGTATAAAAGAATAGCCGCAGAACTGTTATTCGGCAATACTGCAGCAATTGCTTCAATATCATCAATTGAGAACCATTCGCTGGCTTTCCCTGCGAATGCGCTGAACGCATCTCCCGCGACCCCTCCAAGGTGCTTTGCTTCAGTAATCACGACGTTGCCTTTCTGGTCCTTTACGACGAAAACAAGGTCAATTACGCGAACGATACCATTTTTCTCCAGTCTGGCAAGTTCAGGGGCCATCTCCCCGTTAAACTTGTTTCCCGGAAATTCGACTACCAGGTAGTCTACCGGACCCATGATCCGGCCAGGTTTCTGAGGGACATTTGTCGTCATGCAGCTCCCGCCATGTAACTCCCAATCTGAAGGAGTCTATAGTAGTAACTACCTGCCTGACAGGGTAATAATCCTATCGAAGCCTCTGCCATGACCTGGGACCTGGAGGTCCAATCACTCTCGGTTGTAAAATAATTTATCGTAAAAATGAAATCCGGGAAAACCGGGTGTATTTTTCGCTGCTTCACAACCCAAGGAATTTAAAGAGTCCATAAACCAGAAAGGCTGGCCAGAAGATCGCCTTGAATAGTCCGATGAATCCGGCCCATACGCTCGCAGACGTAGTCCAGTAGTAATACAGTGCACCGATGAAGCCCAGCACATAGATTGCACCTCCACTCCCGTGGCAATGGATCTGTTTTCCCCATGTACACATGGATTTTTGCCAGTCTTTCGTACACTGTTCTGTTGTTTCGTTCTCCATGTCATTCATCGTGACTGATGGTTATCGTGGAGACAAGTTCAACTTTTCTGTGGGTGATGATAATGGGGGTGATATGGAGCGTGACTGCCGAAATATCACAGTATTTTTCAAAATAACCCCGCTGCCTGCAATTTTACAGGCCCCGCCGGAAAAAAGGGAAAAGGATGCCGGTAAGATGGGGATTGCCATGGATCATCTGGTCCGATTTATGTCCGACACCGAAGGGATAAAAAAACTGTTACAGGGAGATGGATCCAGTCTGCAGCAGGATATAGGTGGATACTCCACCCAAGTGCCTGAAAGAAAAAAAACTGGAATTGACACGAATTAACACTCTCCGACTGACATCCCCTATATATATCGAAAATTTTAGAATTGTAAAAAATCAGGCGTGTAGTTTTCCTGAGAAAATATGGACCGCGTGGCCTTCGAGGATGACGCGGTCACCATTTAGTTTCACGCGGACCGACCCTCCCCGGGCCGAACACTGGAAACCGACCATCTCTGTCTTTTTTAATTTCTCTCCCCAGTAGGGCGCAAGGCAGCAGTGTGCCGAACCTGTCACCGGATCTTCCGGCACGCCAATGGATGGTGCAAAGAACCGGGAGACGAAGTCGATGTGCGGGAGATCGGAACCCGCCGTGACGATGATACCCCGGGTCCGGATCGCGGTAAGGGCGTTGACATCTGGTTCGATGCTACAGACATCATCCGCCAGTGGCAGTTCCACTAAAATATCGAACCGGTTCCGGCCGGTATATACCGGCTCTACTCCAAGCGCCCGGGCAAGACCGGGCACCGGCATGGATGGGGCCGCCGGTTCTCCCGGGAAGTCCATGCTGATCCAGTCTTCGTCCTGCCTGATGACCAGTGGCCCGGAGAGAGTCTCAAAAGTGATCGGCTGGTCAGGGCCGACACGACCGGTCTTCCAGAGAACCGATGCGGCGGCGAGTGTCGCATGGCCACATAGTTCCACTTCCTTATCAGGCGTGAACCATCGCAGGTTCCATGCTGAACCTTTGGGAAAGAGAAACGCAGTCTCGGAATGTTTCAGTTCAGCTGCCACCTGCTGCATCCATGCCGCATCGGCCGGACCATCCGGGATACAAACGCCCGCCGTGTTGCCACTGAACGCGGCGCGGGTGAAGGCATCAACGAGGTGAAGTTCTGCTTGCATGGACGAGAGATTGCGTGCCGGTACGTATAACAATTCTGGTGATAAACCAGTCTTCGCAGGTGCGATGATTTTAGTATCCTGCGATTGTTAGTCGTGTGATATAAAAAATGCGTTATTCAGGCCGGGATATAACAAGGAATGACCAACAGACCCGATTCTCAGTGCATGTATCCGAACGCCAGATATTCGGATAGAGTAACCATTTCGACCTGATACGTGACTAACCGGGATATCCCAATCCACCAAAAAAATGAAGAAACAGGGTATTAAGAAGAGTAAATAAGCAAATTTGAATCAGCCGGTGACAGGATTAAAAGTTTTATCCCCTTTTTGGGGTAGTGAAGGACGGATATCGCACCAACTGACTAGAAGCATTTTTTTCTACGGCACTGAATTTTTCACATTCATGATATCGTTTAAATCGGCATGAACCGGATCGACCGTGGATATCCGCATGTTATAGGTTGCTTTACCAGTATCTGACTGCTGGTTTTCCCTCATCGCATCCGTTAGATGGTCCATAGGGTGGTGTGTGATAGATCGTGTTTTATCGTTGTTACCTGTATCATGGTAAAGAACAATCATTAAAGGCAGTCGTGTTTTTTTTAATGACTTTATTGTATCGTAGTTTAAAGTTTGTTTCCCACTGCATTCTTTTCCCTGTCAGGGCCTGTTCTGTCTTTCTTCCACTACCAGCACCTGGGTACTCCCAGATCAGTTGCATCCGGTTCGCCGGGCTTTTACAAGGATAGGTGACTAAAACGATGAAAATTCCCGAACAAGGTGTTTTAGGAGACTATATCTTGTAACGTGCCATGGATACTGATAGCGTGATAATGAATGGAGCCAGGGAATGATTACCGGATCGTACAGGTACGGTGTTATGTCTGCGGTGCACCGATGTTGATCCGGGTACGGGTAAATGAACAGCCGCCCGCTTATATCTGCAATGAATGTACCATGGTCAACCAGATGATGTGACCCATAGGGTTGCACATGAGACCGTTCATGGCAGTTCAAAAAAAATGCGGGGGGGTCATTCGGAGGACGCATGGGAAGTGAATGGGAGGTTTCACCCTGGATCTTCGCAATGTGCGTGATGCCGCCCCCCCATGAACAAATCGTCTCTTTATGACCTCCTGAATCAATTAATCCGGCTGACCTCCTGTGATACCTGGCCGGGTGGAATGAGATCCGGATGAGATACGAATGGGGACCGGGTTACCCGTTGAAATTATGGTAGTCATAGCAGTTACGGATAAACTCCTGCTTCCGGTGTGCACTCGCGTTCAGCGGAGGTTTGAGGTACCCGACCTCCGGGGTCTGCAGGGCCGGGCAGAACGGGCAGAGGGCCGCATCGACATCGTTTGCTTTCTCCCGGACCGGGCAATAGTACGCCCCGTCGATGACTTCCACCGTGTCCCCGCCTGGAAACGACATCCCGACCGGGTGTCCGGGGAGTCCCTGCACGAACATGCAGAACCCTGCGAGCAGGTATTTTAAGAACTGAAGTCTGACCTCATCCTCCCCCCCCGGACGAGCACTGTGCCGCGACCATCTTCCAGTAATCACCGGTATCCGTCGCAAGGAACTCCCTCATACGGGTGAAATTTTTCAGTTCCTGCATTCGCCGGAGGGCCTGGTAAGTCCCGTGAAGGTGGCCGGTGATCGCCTCATTGAGGTTTTCCCGATATTCAGGGCTGATGTCCTGGACCATACCAGAGAAATTCCACCGAATCTGCTGGAGGTCGTTTGGTGAGTATGTCATAACGATGGCGACAATGGCCTGCCCGATCTCCCCGTTCGTCTTTTTCGACCAGAGTGCTGAGCATTCACGTCCGATCTGTCTGCGGTCCATAAAGGTAACTCCGTGTAGGGGGAAGTGGCATATTCTATTGAGCCAATTTCTCCCAAGTCTGATATGTGATCATTGGATCCTACTGGTTTTCAGGTACACCAGAAATAGTGGTCCGTTCCGCCCCATAAAAGAAATGCAGAATAATGATGTGGTTATGATAATACCGCGGTATGTTTCCCGGTTACTTCGTAGACTGTTAATTCTGTGGGTGCGGTCATCCACGCGGCCGATTTTGAAAAATGTTCCTTCATGTGCGGGGTGGCGAGATGATCATCAAGGTGTTTCCGGCTCTCCCACTCTTCACAAAAAATGAACTGCCCATCATGGAACGTATCTGAATGGAGTTCATACCGGGTACATCCGGGTTCTGACAGGACCAGGGGGATAATCCGGGCCACCTGGTCCGTAAAGGTCTGGCAATGGTCCGGGTGAACATAACACCTGGCTGCAACAAGTAACATACCTACCATATAGGATTCAATTCAGGAAAAAGTACCTGATTCCTGCAGGGGCAATAGAAAAATGACCCAAAATGGGCCGGCACCCAAAACAAGAATAGATCCTTCCTGTCCATATCGGTTTTCGGTGAGCGACCAACATCCGGCCCGAAGAAATCGGGATCCTCCCGCCATAGTAAGGTGATTACTGTTTCATTTTGTCCTGAAGTTTAGCCCGGCTCGCCACAATATCCGGTTGATCGGGCATGATCAGAAGCGCCTTGTCATACGAAGCAAGGGCATCGACATTCCGGTCCAGCTCATGAAGGGCGTTTCCGCGGTTAAACCATGCAGCGACATCATCGGGGTCCAACTCGATCGCTTTGTCGAAAGACTCGATTGCGTTCTCGTACTGTTCAAGATTGGCAAGGACAATGCCGCGGTTATTCCAGGTAGGGGAACTGGATACGTCATATTCGAGTGACTTGTCGTAGGATTCGACGGCCTCTTCATAGCGCCCGAGTCCGTCAAGCGCAATACCCCGGTTGCTCCATGCCCCGGAATGATCGGGTAGGATTTCGAGGGTTTTTTCAAAGGATTCCAGCGCTTCTTCATATCGTTCGAGCCCGTCAAGCGCGATACCCCGGTCATTCCACGTTTCGGCATCATCGGGGTCTGTTTTGAGAGCCTTGTCGTAGGATTCGACGGCCTCTTCACAGCGCCCGAGTCCATCAAGTGCGTAACCGCGGTTGCACCATAAAGTGGGATCATCGGGGTCGATTTTAACCGCATGATCGTAAGATTCGACACCCTCTTCATAACGGTCGAGTTTTACCTGCACGAGACCCAGGTTGTTCCAGGCGGCAGATTTACCGGGGTTGATTTTGATCGCTTTATGATAGGATTCGATGGCCTCATCGTTCCTTTCGAGTTGGTCCAGGGCGAGACCGCGGCTGTTCCAGGCGATGTATGAATCGGAATCGGTTTCGAGTGCCTTGTCAAAGGATTCGATGGCTTCTTCATGCCGTTCAAGTTCATTCAGCGCGGTACCGCGGTATAACCATGCAATGGATAAACCGGGATCGGCAGCAATCGCCTGATCGTATGAGTGGACGGCCTCATCATACTGACCATTATTGTAAAAATCTACACCTTCGTTTATATACAGGATCTGTTTTGGTAACTTTTTCATGATCTGCCTGAACTGTGATAGAACAATGCAGTACATCACCGTTTCGATCTGTTATCTGTTATGGTCAGGACATTCAGCGAGCAGTCTCCTGGGAAATGCCATTGTTACGATACCCGGGAATTAGTAACCCCGGCAATTCATTGTACACCAGGTTTAGCTGATCAATTCTCACAAGCGCGTACTATCATACCACCATCTTCGCGTCAGCCTCTCTCCTGACCGTTTAAATCGCCCGCGTTTGCCTCATTTCCATCTCAAGTTCAGAATCCTGCTGTTATAGCGATTTCATCCAAATTCAAACCAAAATATGCCCTATTCTGGTCCTGTCATGATCAGGATCATGGAAAGGCCACATATTAGCCCTGGAACCGTCAGGGGGGGCCGGTCCTGAGGCTCCTGGCATTTCTGGTCTGCTGATAACGTGGCTCCTGTTGCTACGGCATATCTTTCGGACCTTGCAACTGTGATTGCCACTGATGGAAGGATCTGCAGGGGGTGCTCTTTATTTTCAATTCGGATCATCGGCCTGAAAAATTCATCACAACCATTTTGATCCATTCATACCAATAGTACTCACAATGGTCTGGTGGTATGTAGGAATACCTCATATGTTGAAAATTTCCGGATCTCCGGTAACATTATTGGTCTGTGGCATATTCGGACGTAACTGAAGCAGGTGGTCCCTTGATCTTTTTTACTGCATTCGTCGCCTTCTGTCTCTTTTCATCGTTCATGACCCTGGCCCTCGGTATCTATGTATTCGCAAAAAATCCGAAATCGACGGTCCACCAACTGTTTCTCCTCATTATGCTGTCGGCAACATACTGGGCATTCGGGGAGTATTCTCTCTGGCAGGCCCCTGACTACAACGCATTCCTGTTCTGGCTGAAGGTGAGCTCTTTCTGGCCGTTAACCTGTGCGTTCACGCTCCATTTCATCCTCTCATGTACCGGTAGTACGCACCCGGGCAGGAAATGGTCACAGGTAGGGCTCGCATTCATCTATGCCCCTGCGGTCATTTTTGCATTCGCCGAGATCGGATCCTCCATGGTCCATACCGTGCAATTCCTGCCCGGGACCGGGTTTGTATATGAACCCGTCGTGGGAAGCCTGGTCTACCTGGCAGAGACGGCATACATCCTGATCCTTATGGGTGCGTCAGTCCTTGTTGCCGTTTCTTCATGGTGGAGGGCAGAACGGGAAATGTACAGGCGCCAGTACCGGCTGCTCACTGCCGCCCTCGTGGTGGTCATCTGTTTTGGCACACTGTCCGGGGTGCTATTGCCGTTCTTCGGGATCTACCTCCCCAACCTGGTATTTATCGGGATTGTCCTGTTTTCTCTGATCATCACGTATGCGATCCAGCGGTACGAACTGTTTACCCTGAGTCCCTGGACCGCCGCCCTGGATATTGTCAGGACCCTCCCGGACGGGCTGATCATCGTGGATATGGAAGGACGGATCATCATGACAAACGCAGTCGCGACTTCCATATTGAATGTGAAAGAGGAGGGCCTTACCGGACACCGGATGGAGGAGTTCATTTCAGACCGGGAGGTCTCAATGATCTGGCAAGAACTCCTGGAAAACGGGCATCTGTCAGATATGGAGTTCTCCACCGGAGAAGAGAACGGAAAAGTAGTAAGCGTCGCAGGCACTCTTATCCGGGACCCCATGGGGGAGCCTGCCGGGGCAGTCCTGATCCTCCGGGATATCACGCGTCGGAAAGAGTCAGAACAGACCCTGCGGCTGGCGAACGAGAAACTTTCACTCATGACGCGGCTGACACGTCATGATATTACCAATCTGGTTACCGCACTCTGGGGCTACCTCGAACTCATGAAAGATCATCGGGCAGATCCTGGTGGAGAAGACTACCTCGATCGTTGCCTGGACCTGACAGAGAAGATCACCCGTCACCTCCGTTTCTCCAGGGATTTCCAGGACATTGGTGTCTACAAACCTGGCTGGCAGTCGCTCAGAACAATGTTTTCAAAGGCGATCAAAGACCTTCACTGCGTGGACATCGAAATTATGACGGAAATTGACCCGGTTTGTGTCTATGCCGACCCACTCGCCTACAAGGTCCTCTATAATGTGCTTGAAAATGCCATCCGGCACGGTGGACACGTCACGCGAATTACTATCTCCACCCGGGAGACCGATCAGGGGTGCATCGCCCTGTTGATCGAGGATAATGGTATCGGCGTTAAGTATGAGGTCAAGGAGAAGATATTCGAGCACGGGTTTGGGGACCACACCGGAATCGGTCTTTCCCTCTCACGGGAGATTTTAGCGATCACCGGGATCTCCATCACGGAAACGGGTGAGCCTGGAAAGGGGGCCAGGTTTGAGGTCAGCATCCCGGCGAGGGCCTGGAAAAAGCAAAAAGACAAAGTTGAGAAATGAGGCCATTTTGGAATTGAAGATCCCGGTTGCGTGGGGCCCCTCACCCGGACAAGAAGAAAAAAATGGAGCATTATTGGCAGGACATGGGCCAGGATGACACTGGCTTTTGTCATTTCATTCATTTTCCCCAGCCATTCTAAAGAGCGCCGTAGTAGAGAAACAGGTGAAGATCCATTCATCGATAAAAAAAGGGAAAGCCAACCGGGATGGTCAGTTCGCCTGCGACACGTTAATACCGAGACGCTGGTATAATACCCCCACACCCGGTTTTGTCCCTAGGAAATTATAGAGGAGGGTGTTCCCGTTTTCCATGTTGCCTTTAGAAAGGATCTCCTGCCGGAATTTCATTCCCAGGGTCTGGTTCGTCATCCCGTCCCTCTTGAATTCATTGACGATATTGAGTGCATATACCTTCGACCAGAGATACCCGTAATACCCTGCATCGTAACCGCCCATGAGATGGCCGAACGAGGCGGGCTGGTGTGTCCCCGCAAGGGGTTTCATTCCCTTTATCTCCTCGTATGTCCGGAACCAGACTTCCGTCGTATTGACCGGCCCATCGGCAGAGTGGAACCTCATGTCCTCCAGTGCGTAGGCCAGCTGACCGCTGTAATAACTCCCGATTCCAACATCCCTGGCTGCGATGACCCGGGTGAGGAGTTCCACCGGGATCTTCCGGGAGGTATTCGTATAGTGGCCCGAGAGTGATTCCAGGACCTTGGGGTCCCACACCCATTCCTCCAGTGTCTGCGAGGGGGTTTCTACGAAATCCTGCTCGACGCTCGTCCCTGAAAGAGTGCCGTAGGGTGCCCTGGTCAGGAGGTCATGCATCGCGTGGCCCGTCTCGTGGAACATCGTTTGCATTTCATCAGGGGTCAGGAGGGAGGGAGTATCGCCGTTTGGGGCGTGGAAATTCCCCATAATCGAAACCACTGGGACTGTATACGTGCCATTCTTCATCCTCCCCTTCTGAAGGGTGGACTCGGCGAAATGCCCGTACTTCCCGTCCCGGGGGTAGGGGTCAAGATACAGGTATCCTATTGTCGAATTGTCGGATTGGTTACTGACGCGGTAGAGCCATACTTCCGATGACCAGACCGGGGCACCGTTCACCTTATCGAACCGGATCCCGAACAGGGTCCCATATGTCGAGAACAAGCCTTGCAGGACACCGTCCAGGGGGAAGTACTCCCTGACTTCATCGACATCGTAGGTATACTTCTCCTTCCGTTGTTTCTCCTGCAGGTACACGATATCCCATGGGTCGACAGCGATTGCTTTCGGATCGAGGCTTTTCCTGATAGCGAGAAGGCCACCCAGCTCGTCACGGTTCTTTTCAACAAGTGGCCCTTTCATGGCAGAGAGAAATGCCATCACCGTGCTGGTATTCTCTGCCATCCTGCCGTCCAACTGGTAATCAGCCCAGGTTTTATACCCCATTTCCCGTGCGATCTGCTCGCGAAGGACGATCGCTTCTTCCAGGAGGGAGATGTTCGTTTCAGCCTGGCGGTTCAGGTCAGTGGCATACATTTTCTTTCGGGTCTCATTGTTCTCTGCATACGTCATCACTGCGAGGTAATCCGGGTATTTCAGGGTGAGAATGTAGGTACTCCGGTTTGTCATGTTGAACGTGGCAAGTGATGAGGCCGGGACACCATTCAGCTCTTCTGCAGTGAACTCAAGCGTGGTATTGTCGTTATTTAAGTTGGCCGTGAACTGTGACTCCAGCCCGCTCAGGTCTGTCTTCAATGCCCTGACCCGTGCAAGCCGGTCCTCTGGCAGGTTAAGCCCGTTGTGTTCAAAATTCCTGATGGTCACATTGTAGAGGCGCGATTCATCAGTGTTCCGTGGGACCTGGCCCTTCATGGCATTATACAGGTCACGCCGGGTATACATGTCAGTTAAGAAGATGCTGGTTGCCTGTTCGGTTGCCATACCTTCCGCAGAGATTCCAGGATCCGGGTAGACATACCCCATTAGGATGAGCGGCTGGACGGTGTCCATGTAATCGGTTGTCACGCCGTCGAATGCAAGGAGCGTGTTTTCGAAGGTGCGTTGTCCAGGCGGAATGGCAGCAATCCTATTGAGAGAGGCATTGACCTGCTCTATTGCCGTGGTGTTAATCCGCGTAATTTCACCCGGAGCATAGTGTGCCTGGATTGGCCCAACAGAATTTGGGGTGACGTTCACAGGCGGGATAGTCGGCGCGCTGTTCTGTAGGCATCCTGCCACGAGAATGATGATTACAAGGAGGGCCACCACCGGCACGAGGGAATACAGGAGCATTACGGGAGGTTTTGCAGGCATGAGGATCAGATACTACTCCCTCTGGTGTGATGGAAAATAATCCCTCTGTTGTGTTATCATCACCCCACTCCTGCAGATGTGGCAGAAATGGCCCAAATGACCCCTTACCGATCTCCTGGCGGACCAGGTTGCCCCTCAACGGCTGTTCTGTCCAGACGAACTCTTCTGCGAAACCTGCCTACGGTAAAAATGGTCGGGAGATTCGAAGGGCTTCTCATTTCCCCTGTCATCCGGCTCCGTTCAGTTTATGCCATGCGGCACTAACACTTGAATAAATTAAAAAAATCTACCGGAGCAAACTGATGAACATCGAGAACCAGAAAGCATGTGATGATTTCCTTTCCAATGCAGATGCAATCAGCGATGATATCCTGGCCGAAACTAATGAGATGCTGGGGACCATGCCGTTCATCCTGCCAGTCCTCAGGGAAAGATCCGAATATTTTGCCCTCTCTTCGCTCGCGGATGAGATGGTCTGCCGGCCGAAGCACCTGTCCCCGAAGACTGCTGAGCTGGTGGCACTGGCCGCAGCTGCAGGAACGGGTGCAGAATTCTGCATGAAAGTACATATCGGAGCTGCAGCAAAAGAGGGGGCCAGCCGGGATGAGATTTACGATACGATCCTGATCGCGGCACTTGTCGGGAAGACCCGTGTCCTCGCACCGGCACTCCGTGAGCTGTGCGAAGTATATCCCCTGGATACCACAGGTGAACAGGGACCACGATGAGACCAATCCTCATCCGTGCCGGGAATTTCTGGGACGGGATATCAAAAAAATCTCTCGGGCCCCGGGAGATCCTGGTCATTGGAGAGACTATTGCGGAGATCGGAACAACCGTCAGCGAGCCGGCAGGAGCAGAGATTATCGATCTTTCTGGTCATACGGTCACGCCCGGGTTCATCGACTGCCATGTCCACCTCACTCTCCGACCTGAGCTGCTCGGCAGTTTCTGGAGTTATTCGCCCTCTTATTAGGCCCTTCTCGGTGCAAAAGCGCTCAAAAAACTTCTCATGAATAGTTTTACTACTGCACGGAACTGCGGGGATATGGACCCCCATGGGTTTACGGTCTGTGACCTTATAAACTGGCCACCGAACGGGGGTTCATCCCAGGTTCACGGCTGGTCTGCTCAGGTTACATGATCTCCTCCCCGGGAGGCCATATGAATGCAATGCTCTCGCTTGCCCCGGATAGTCGCCCATGGGAGAACGGCCTTGCAGACGGATCGGATGAGATCCGTAAAGTGGTACGGAACGAGATAAAACACGGTGCCGAGTGGGTGAAATATGCTGCATCGGGTGGCTTCTCCACCGCGGGCGATGACCCCACGCAGGTCACCTATACCCAGGAGGAGATGGATGTGCTTGTTGCAGCAGCCAGGGATTTCAACAGGCCCGTGGCGGTCCAAGTCTTTGGGGACGAGGTGATTAAAAGGTCGGTCCTTGCCGGGGTAAGATCTGTTGAGCATGGGAGCATGGTCTCGAAAGCAACTGTATCGCTCATGGAGGAGAAAGGCGTGTATCTCGTCCCAATGATGCTCATGGCGACACACCCTGCCCGGATGGCTGATGATGATACCGTATGGCAGGCACTCGGTTCCCCGCCGCATATGCGGGTAAAAGTGCGGAAATATCGTGATGCTCTCGTTGACGGTGCAAAGAACATCGCATTGAGTGGCGTGAATATAGCGTTCGGGACTGACCTCGGCATCTTCTCGTATGGATTGAACGGTGCCGGGGAGTTCCAGGAGATGGTAAAGAATGGAATTACCCCGGAACGGGCGTTAAGGGCGGCAACGAGCGTGGCAGCAGAGCTCCTGCAGCGGGATGACATCGGGATCCTTCTGCCCGCTCGAAACGCAGATATTATCGCCATGCCGGCCGACCCGTTCGACGATATCACGGCTACGGAAAGAGTGGATTTTGTGATGAAAGGGGGGACAGTCGTCCGTAGAAATGGAGTTCCCCTGGTGGAGTCTTTCTGACGGGAGGGGGAAAACTACCCTGGCTCCTTTCTCTCTAACCTTTGGGGCTGCCTTTTTTCCTCGTATCCTGGCTTCGATATCCAGGGTGTGAAATGTATTTATACTGCAATCGACAGTCTCTTTTACAAGATCATACGCCGGACTGGGAGTTGGAAACCAAAATGACAAACGATAATAATTTTAAGGCTGACAAAGCCGCATATGATGCGGCAAATGCCTCAGCGCATACCCTGTCAAAAGATGCAGGTGTGAAGGGACAGAAAGGTTCGGATGAAGAGAAAACCGATATCCACAAGTCTGGTACCGGAGATTCAAAGATTGGATCGCATACCGCCGGGGGAGATGGAACGAAGGCCCGGGTGGACTATACCTGCCCCCAGTGTGGAAAAACCAGCCTTCACACCGAATTCCCTGACCAGTATGAAACATGGGTCAAATGTCAGTCATGCGGATTTTTTATGGGGATGAGTCATGATGACTGGCACCGCATCGCGAACAGTCCCAATATCAATGAAAAAATCAGGAGGATGGCGGGTAAACAGGGAAAACTGACTTAGTGCAGGTCCGTAAAAGGGATACCATGAAAAGGTATTGTGACAGTTTTTGCCATCCGTCATTCCCTGTTATTACGGGAGTAGAACCTGCAAAGCCTGTGTCCGGGATGTTCTGATGGTCCAGGGCCGAATGTTCACGGCTCAATTTTAAAAAATAATTGTGGATGATAATTTACACTTCGAGGTCTGCCTCGATTGGACCGACAACACCGGCGGCGAAGTTATAGACAAATGCCCAGATCGCGCCGCCGATGAACCCACCGATCAGTCCAAGGATGATGGCGAACACGAGGATGAGACCCGCCCCCAGTCCTGCCATTGGGAACATGGGCCCGGCGACTGCTCCCATCATTGCCACCACGGCCGCCATGATGATCCCTTCGATCAGGCCAAAGACCAGTCCCAAAATTGCTCCAATTTTTGCGACACTCATCACGTTTAAGGTTTTAACTTTGTATAGGGTCATTTTCTGTTTTCACCTCATCTGATAAGCAAGGATGAACAGATCCCGTATTAAAATATACCGATTTGATTCTACTGAAGATACCGGGATCTTAAAAGAAGAGCAGTCCTGTAATGTATTGAAACCGGACACAGAACGATTTCAGGGAGACAACGCAGCAGGACTGTGCCAGACTTCAACCGGGCCCTCGTAGTGACGGGGCAGGTCTTCGTATGATTCGACATATCCGAACTCCGCGAGAATATGCTGCATAATGGACGAAGGTTTCACGATCCGCACGTCATACCCTTCGGCGATCCACTGCCTGATAAGGTTCTGGGTATTTCCTTCATTTTTACACCGGGATATAATATAGTAGAGATACAGGCGGGTGTCGTTGTAGAGCTCCAGCCAGCCGGAGAATAATTCCTCTGTAAATCCGATCTTGTCCCCTTCAGCAGTCCCGGTTTCAATGCGTTCCGGGATTATCTGATCATGTAAAAGATGTTGCACGGTAGTATCAAGATGCAGGGTACAGGAAAATAGGTATCGGTGTAACCATACGGCTGGACTGAACGGATACCATGTTCAGATCCACGCAAAAACCGCCACGGTGCCGGACCTCTCCCTGAGCGAGTCGGTTTCTTAAAAATTGGATGGGAACCGGCCTGATAATACGATGGTTCATGAGCAGCCGAAGGGGTCTTGTTGTCGGGCACAACGCCGCGGTTCCCCATTCCGGCCGGGCCATCGCGCAACAGTATAAGGCCCTCTGGTCCTGCACGCTTGTTGTGACCGGCCGGGTATTCGACTATCATGATGTCGGTACGACGGGGGAAGTGGGGAATTCCAGGGTCGGCTCCCGGTTAATTCTCCCCATCCTGGCGACCCCGGGTATCTGTTGATTTCCGGGCATAGATATACCTGAGCCGGTGGGTGTGCCGTCCCTCTTCGCCATGCTCTTCCGGGTCTTCCATCATGCCGGTTGCCAGGATCTCCAGGCTACGGAACTCCGCTGCCAGGTCATCATTGGAATAATAATGGACCTCACGACCGGGCCTGCTCTCGAAGGTGTTCTCCTCGACCTGTCTGCCGGTGCCGTAACTGGGTTCCTCATCGGAGAACACGACAAAGAACATCACTCCGCCGGCCTTCAATTGCTCCAGGCACCGCCGCAGGAATGCTGCCCGGTCATTTCCCCGGAAGAGGTGAAGGACATTGAAGCAGTAGATACCGTCGTACATCGAGTCATCGAAGGGCATATCCAGTACTGACCCCTGGTGATACCGGACGTCCGGCGTGCTTTCCCGTGCAAGAGTCACCGCGGTCATCGAGACCTCGATACCAGTGACCTGGAAACCTGCCCGGGTAAACGCCCCGGTATTGCGGCCATACCCGGAACCCGGGACCAGTACTTCGTGTACTCCGGCTTTTTTAAAGAGATCAATCGCGTACGTCGCCGTTCTGCTGGGGGTATCGCCCCAGATCTTCCCTTCCTCGCAGAAACGCTCCTCCCAAAACGTGTTCACCAGATACACCCCGGCCGGATCATGCCACGGTAAACAATGCTGCCCGGCTTAATGAGATGTGAGGGTGACTAGTGAGCTCAAACCCTGCACGCAGGGCCTGCTGCACCGTATCATCAAAGGCAGCTACTGATACATGCCATCCCGGCTCCACGACCAGGTATGTTCCCGCAGGTTCAAGGAGGTCATGGACTTCCGCCAGGAATGCGTTCTGGTCAGGCACTTCATGGACCATGTAGAATGAAAGGATGAAATCTGCTTTTTCGGTAACATTCAATCGGGCCGGTTCACTCTTGTGAAACTTGATCCGCGGGGTAAGG
>CAIJED010000227.1 GCA_903819595.1 uncultured Methanomicrobiales archaeon
ACATCCCTGCCTACTGACTGGTATTCGATGATGCTCCCGGACTCATCAAAAATGGCACGGTCTGACCATCGTTGCCAGCATTCTCTGCCGTCCGGCATAATGATCCGGTGCTCAACCATCGCGACCGGCTGATCGGGAGACAACAACGATAAGTGCTCCCGGAGTTTGATCCGATCCTCTTTTGGAATATCCGGCCTGAAAATATGCCCGATAATATCTTCCCGACTCTTTCCGAAGTATCGGCAATATGCTTCGTTCACAAAGACATGGGTGCCGTCAGGTAGGAACCTGGAAATGAACTCGGTCTGGTCTTCGACAACGTTTCTGTATCGTTCCTCGGTCTTCTGTAACAGTTCCTGGTTCTTTGCAAGTTCATCATAATTACTCCGGAGTTCTTCTTCTGCAGCGGCGATCTGTTCGTATGCGGCAAATAATTCCTCGTTACGGTGGTTGAGTTTCAGTTCGGCAGTTTTTACATCAGTAATATCCCGGCCCACTGACTGATATTCGAGGATTGTCTCAGTGTCATCGAAAATAGCACGGTCTGACCACCGTTGCCAGCATTCTCTGCCG
The DNA here is from genome assembly GCA_903819595.1 of uncultured Methanomicrobiales archaeon. Classification (GTDB taxonomy): domain Archaea; phylum Halobacteriota; class Methanomicrobia; order Methanomicrobiales; family Methanospirillaceae; genus CAIKOD01. The sequence continues at coordinate 574 of CAIJED010000227.1, forward strand.
TCCGGCATCATGATCCGGTGTTCAACCATCCCGACAGGTTCAACGGGAGTCAACAAAGCCATGTGCTCCCTGAGTTTAATCCGGTCTTCCTTTGGAATATCCGGCTTAAATATATGCCCGATAATCTCTTTCCGACTCTTTCCGAAGTAACGGCAATATGCCTCATTTACAAATACGTGAGTACCGTCAGGGAGGAACCGGGAAATAAATTCAGTCTGGTCTTCGACGACATTCTTATATCGTTCCTCACTCTTTTGTAATTCGTGCTGTCGTTTCGCCAGTTTCTGCTCGATCTTTTTTTGTTCGGTGATGTCCCTGATTGATTCTATGGCACCGATGACCATTCCTTTCGTATCGTAGAGCGGGGAGGCAGCGAACCAGAGATAGGCTCCCTTTCCACCGAACAGGTTCTGTATGAAGAGTTGAGCGATTAATTTTGTATCCTGGTGTTGGATGGACTGATATTTTTCCCTAATTTTTTCTTCGTCATGGAGCACGAGGTCAAGAAGCATGGGCCGTCTTTCGGAATAAAAGGGAAGGGCGTACTCATAATTCCCCTTCATTAACATCGCATTTTTATTGATACCCGTCATTTCTTCCATTGCCTGGTTCCAGGCAATCACTTTCCCCTCAAGATTGATGGCAAATGTTGCATCCGGCAGGAAGTTGATGATATCTGATAACCGCTGTTCCGAGTTTTTCAATGCTTTTTCTGCCTGCCGCTGGTCAACTGCCTTTCTGATCTTATGACTGAGTTCCGCAAACTGCGATTTTGGGTCTCCCCCTTTCTGGAGATAGAAGTCGACCCCGTTGTCGATTGCCTCGATAACGACATCTTCACGTCCTTTCCCGGTGAAAAGGATAAAAGGGACCTCCCCAAATGATGCCCGGACTTTTTTGAGAAAACCAATACCATCGATTTCTGGCATCTGGTAATCCGAAACGATTGCATCGAACGAACCTGAGTGAAGGAGTTCCAAGGCTGATTGAGCCGAGGTGATGGTCTCTATCTTGAAATCCCCTCTTTTCTCCAGGTACGTCTTCGCCAGTGTGAGAAGACTGGGTTCATCATCAACGTAAAGGACCGAAAGCAAAATCTCCACCCACCACCATTGAGATACTAGTTCGCTGATATGAATATCCGCGCTCTGACATGATTAACGTGTCAGAATTGAGCTTAGAAAAAGTGGCACACCGGGGTAATTTCATACGTTTTTCACTGGTGAACTGGATGAAGAAGGGCCCGGATAAATGCCGGGCCTGAAGAGCGACGCTGTCCGCCAGGTCCCACGATATAATAAAAAAGGGACCGGTCAGACGGATCACCGTCCCAGGCCATGGCAAGGACCATACCGCTATTTTTCACACTTCGCTACCATCTTATCTTCCTGTTTCCACCCGGACTGCTGCATAAATATTATCAGATTGTGTATCTTCATGGTTGTCCTGGACTGGGTATCATTCCCGGATCTGATCAGCCAGAATGTCATGCTGCCCGGTCACTTCAACCGGGTCGTCTTTTTACCCGTTCCCTGCAAATAAAAAGGAAACGTATATTAAAGAGAACGGTAGATGCAGTCATAAGGTCCAAAACCGGGAGGCCACAATTCTGCTATACCAACTGGAAGATCCTGCTCCCTGGTTTGATCTCTTCAGGGGGGCGTTATTGAATGTATCGGAGTAGTTTGTTTTGCAGAATTTGGATCGTGATCGCGATTTTTATCGTGTGTGTCATCCCGGTAATGGCTGAAATCGGTTCAGCCGGACCACAGGGCATGACCAGTGGTGCAGTCAGCAAAGGTCAGCCTGCGATGGCGAGTACCGGACCATGGGCTGACCCCCTGCTGAACAACTCAGACATGGGCAACCCCTACTACTACCAGGGGCAGGGATGGGTCATCAGCGGGCAAGGTCTTTCCTGGCACATGGACTTAAACCCGCTGAACAATACCGGTACGGGGGGTGTCAGGTTCGATGGCACCGATACGTTCTCTAATTTTGGAAAAGGGTTTGCGATCATCATTAATGCCTCAAATTCAATTTTTGATGGTATGGGTGCCATCCTGGACGGTGGCGGTAAAACCGAATACGGGATCATTGTAAATGCCCAGTCTCCCGATGACCCGTCCGGGCCCTCACAGGGCCCCCTCGGCGGTATCAGCATCACCAATATTACGATTGTCGGGTTCACGAAGGCGGCCATTTTTTTCAACAATGTGATAGGAAACCAGCCTGGTGACATGGGTTCCTCTATCCATAACGTATTGGTGACAAGCAATAATGTCTCTGGTGGAGACTATGTTGGAATACATCTTCAAAATTCCCGGTATATTGAAATAAATGATGCGAATGCCTTCAATAATACCGTTGGTATCAAGCTGACCAGTTCTGACAATAACAACATCACAGAGAATTATGTGGTTTCAAATAAACAGTACGGCATACTGCTCAAAAATTCTACCCACAACATTATCTATCATAATGGGGTAGTCAACAATTCGATAGTTGGCATCAATTTGAGAAACAGCCCCATGAACTCAATAGTAAAAAATTCGGTAGAGCAGAATGGGGATACCGGAATCCAGCTGGCAGACTCAGATAATACATTATTGGCCGGGAACAATGCGACAGGAAACACGAATTCGGGTATTTTCATCTACCAGTCATCAGGAAATTACCTGGCCGGCAACAATGCGTCTGCAAATGGATTAGATGGGATATCCATCGTCCGGTCATGGAATAATACCCTCTTCGCCAATTCCTTCTGTTACAATTCGCAGGATGGTGTCTCCCTGTTTATGTCGGATGATAACACGATAACATCCAATAGCGCGTTGGGTAACAATAACGTTGAAAATGGTGACGGGTTCTCTATCGGTCGTTCGAATAATAACACACTCACAAAAAACATTGCAAAAAATAACTCGGTTGGGATCTTCCTCGACGAGTCAGCCGGGACAACCGTTTCGGACAACACGGCATCCGACAACGCGGATATCGGAATTAACCTCGATTTATCAGGGAATAATACGATCTACCATAATTCGGCATTTAATAATGGAATTTTTGGGATACAGCTGAATAACAACAGCGTGGGTAACGTACTCGAGAATAACATGGTCGAACACAGTCACCTGGCAGGGATCCGCGTAGTAGATTCGAATAACAATCTATTGGCTGGGAACAGTGCACGGTTCAATGGGCTTTCCGGGATCCAGTTAGTCAGGTCATCAGGTATTTTCCTTTCTTCGAACAATGCATCTGCAAATGATATGTATGGGATTTTGGTGCACGATTCAGACTGGAATCTCATCAGTGGTAATAAAGCGATGAATAACGGGAATAATGGGATGTATCTCGTAGCCTCTTCAAATAATATGGTCACCGACAATACACTGCGCAATAATGCCGATGATGGCCTGCACCTCTGGAGTTCGAATAATACCCTTATTAAGAATAATATCGCTTCATATAATTCTAATAACGGTGACGGGATATTCATTGAATTTTCGCATAATAACACCATCACCGGGAATACGGCCAATAATAACGACCCCCACGGGATCCATCTCTATGAGTCAAACGATTCATTCGTCCTCTCCAACAAGGTAACCCTGGACCGTACGGGAATCGTTCTTGAGGACGCTGGTAATAACGTGGTGATGAATAACCAGGTGACAAATAATCTCATCCAGGGCATACTGCTTGAAAACGGGACCGGGAACCTGATCTACAACAATTACTTTAGCAATAACCTGAATGCCGTGGTCCTTTCCAGCGCCGGGACCAGCTGGAACATCACCCCTGTTCCTGGTACAAACATCGTGCAAGGTCCCAATCTCGGTGGTAACTATTGGGCGACTCCAAGTGATACGGGGTGGTCACAGACACATATTAACCTTGGTAACGGGTTCACTGTTCCCTTAAAATTACCAGGGACCGGGCGGGACGTCGATCAGTACCCGCTTATCAGGGGTCGGCCTTTACCATTTATATCCAATTCTTAAGGTTGGATCGCCCCTATCGTGGTCAATCCGGGCCGCGGGAAGGGGGCACGCCCTCCTTTATTTGACACAATAACATTTTTTTGTCACTTTATATCCAACAGGCCTGGTTCTCCATTGACAGATGAGCAAAAAAGAAACCTGCTGATCGGTCACGGGCTGTCAGATTCTGATAGCACGGACCTGGTGTCTGGGGATTTGGATGTGATATCATGGACGGAACCTGCCGTTCAGATGGGCCCGGTCTCCTGATATTGATGAGATTACTTTCACACCGCGCCCGGCCAGGTCCTTTATACCCCGAAACCTGATTTCTTCTCCATGATAACCGTTTTCGGCAGGAAAAAAATTACTGGGCGATGGAAGAAAGGGATACGCCCGCTCAAAGTCCCTGATGCAAAATCAGGGCAGAAAGTCGTCGGTTTGCCCGGGAAATATGACGGGAGTGAGTTTTGAATGTTTGATGATCCGCTCGAAATCACCACATTTCTCCCGTTGGTGGGGATGGTAAAGGAACAGGACCTGAGTTCTGCAGGAACCGCAGGCCGTGGTCCGGTCATGCCAGGCACGCACAAAAACATGTGTGGTGATTGATGAAAGTACCAGGCCAGAGACCGGAGAGATCATGAACCAGATATTCCGGCCTGGAGGAGACGGTTACTACGAGGGTTTCGACTATTACGAACCCGATCGGAATGATGATGCCCATATATTGAGTGACCCGGTGCTCTGCGCTAATGGTGAGGATGGGGATGAATGGATCATTCGGGGGCTCGCACTTGATGAACTCGGCAGGTATGAAGAGGCCATCGAATCCTATGATACAGCGACCAGGACCAATCCCTTTGATACCGCACCGTGGAGAAATCGTGGGATCTCCCTGTGCAAACTTGGCCGTTATGATGATGCGATTGATTCTTTTAACGAGGCGCTTTCCATGAACCCCGCTGACACTGAGGCACAGTATTGCCATGCTGTTGCGTGTTACAACAGTAACCTGGATTCAGAAGCCCTGGAATCTTTTAGAAAGGTGGTCGCTATCAACCCGGATTTTTCCGAAGCCTGGTCCAGCATCGGGGTCCTGCTGTTTAAACAGGGGCTGTATGAACAGGCGGTTGAATCATTTGACGCTGCGATCCAAACCGATCCAACTTTTGCAGAGACCTGGAACAACAGGGGGCTCGCACTGGGCAGAATGGGCCGGTATGACGATGCTTTTGCATCTATTGACAAAGCACACGCAATTGACCCGGAATGCGCCGGGCATGACCATGAACTGGTATTAAAGAAGAAATGGCTCATGGAAATCTGGTGCGGATAACTATACCGGATAGGAATTCACCATGCCGGTGTGAACCAAGATTTAATATACTATCATACCTGAATCCCTTTTTTAATGGGGTGAATGAGAGTCTATGGTAAAATTATCGTTCGCAGGGATTTTCTTAATTTTAATCGCGATAGTAATTCTCCCGATGGTGACTGCATCAGGATCAGCAGGAGATTACACAGGACCCGGTAATTCTGGTAACCGGGTTGTTCTGCCACAGGAAATAAGTTTTGGCGTAATTCCGGTCAAGCCGATGGTCGGAGGGCAGATAACATTTATCATGCAGGGGACGTATCCCCCAGGGACCTGGTTTTACTGGGATTTTGGGGATGGGGGAAGTACCCGGACGCAGGCAGCCAGCGTTGAGTATCTCTATAAGAAAACGGGCATATACCGGGTGACGGTTGCTGTTAATTCCGAATCTGTGGCCGAACGGTTCCTCGACCTTACGTTAAAGAAGGGAGATATCTTGGTACATAAAAGTGATTCAGCCATCTCATATCTCATACCTGGCCCCTGGTCACATGCCGGCATTTATATCGGGAATGATACGGTCCTTGAATCCACAAGCGAGGGTGTACATGAAAGTTTACTCTACCCGGCCTGGTCATATCCGGCAGATACCTGTGTTGCGGCATTCAGGCTGCCAGCTCCTGATGACACAACGCGGGAAAATATTGTCAGATGGGCCCTTGGAAAAAAAGGGGCATCATATGATTACTTATCGATCATAACGCCGCCGTTTGGATTAAAACAGGCTGATTGCCAGGATATAAACCTAAAGCCCAATTGTAACAATTATTATTGCAGTGAACTGGTATGGGCCGCATACTACCGGAATGGAATCGATCTGTACCAGAAATTGTTCCTGGTCCTTCCGTCTGCCCTCGTCAATGCCAGGTATTATTCTACAGACCTGGTTGGGGCTCATATTGAAAAAATTCCCGATAGCGGATCGGGTTATGCCGGTTACTTCCGACAGGTCCTCGCCGGGAATAATCCACCGTACAATACGACATCATCCAGTGGAAATGCCGGGTATGCACTTGTCCTGGTGGGAGTGAATTCCGGTCAGGGAAATAACGTGGTGCCAGGGTCCGTAGAGATGACCCTCCAGGACCCATCTGGAAGGGAGCTGTCAGGGACGCACAATACGGTTCCGGATTCAGCGGTTGAGAAGATCGATTACGATGCGGATGGATATTCAAATGATCAACTGGCGGGGTTATCAAACCCGGATCCAGGGGAATATACCCTCCGGCTGGCGTTATCGGGCCCGCCAAGCGGACAAGACCGGATCGATCTGAAGGTTGGCAGCTGGGATGATGACCAGTACTCCCGGATCTCCCCCATGATTAATGTTTCAACCACCTCAGGTCCCGAAGTTGTCCACTTCCGGATCGATGAAAAAGACCTGACCCGGGTCATCACGATCCCTGCACGGGGGGCCGCCCCCCTGAATGTGACCTTCATCGTCCTCTCCCGTTTAGAGCATTTCAAGGACTCCTGGGACTTTGGCGATGGGACAATGACCGAGGATAACCAGACTGTTTCACACCTGTATACCGTTCCAGGGACCTACATGGTCCGGGTGACAGACCGGAATACTACTGCATCATCGACGGTGACTATTCCGGTCATTGTGGAAGCAAACCCTGTCTCATTGAAAGCAGATTTTATTATCGACCGTACCTCCGGGACTGCTCCCCTGACCGTGAAATGTACCGATCAGTCCATCGGAAAACCCAGCTTTTATAATTACGATTTCGGGGACGGGACAAATGTTACGGGGCCGAATCCGACACATACCTACTTGTTCCCAGGCAATTACACGATTACTCTGTCCACGATGAAATATAACACCACCACATATTCCATTATGAGCAGTGTAGCAACAAAACCGAATGCTGTTACGGTGAGGGGTGTACCCAGGGCCCCCCTGAAGGCGGAATTTGCGGGATCGCCAGTATCGGGACAGGCTCCCCTGACCGTTACCTTCACCGATCAGTCTTCGGGATCTCCAACGTATCTGAATTATAATTTTGGGGACGGTTTCAATGCAACTGGTAAAAATCCGGTCCATATCTACCGGTTCCCCGGTGTCTATAATGTAACCCTGTCTATTTACAAATTTGACAGCACCAGTGGTTCGATGCGGAGTGATGTGGTTGTAAAAAAGGATCTCGTTGAAGTAACCCGTCTGCCTGTGCCTCAGACGCCGGTGATATGTAACCAGCCCTATGGTTTATGCACGATTGCAAAATGCAGACCCCTTGAATCGGATCCGACGAAGGCTGTCTGCACCTGCCTTCTTGAGGATGGGGTCTCCCTTGGGATGACAAGCTGCAGCGAACGGCAACCGGTCAATCTCTACCATTCAGCCAAGGGAGAATGGATGATAGTAGCGGGAGCTCGAACGGGTCAGTTCACCTCAACCTACTCATTTATCAATTCGATGCCGAAAGAAGAGGGAATGATCCCAAACCGTTACATCGATCCCAATTATACGGGGAACATCATCCTGAAGTACTGCGACGCCCCCTTATGGGCAAACTGTCTTGATATGAAGTGCACGGTTCCCCCTGCGAATCCCCATGATGACATGAGCGTGGACCACAAAGCTGCTGACTATGCAACCTGTGAGTGTGCGATGGTCAGAGATACCCATGAGTATTATATGGCTACCCCGGGAGGTGAGGCGAGCTGCAATGATACAGGGCTCTGTCAGCAGAATATCTGGTCCGCGGCGTACATTGAGTCAATGACTTCCGGGATAGGCTCGCTCAAGGCTTATCTCGCCGCACATCCCAACCAGGACCCCTCCCAACAATATGCGATGCCGATCTGCGAGTCTTGTGTAAACAGGACATAATGACTATTTTTATCACGTAAATACCGGAATTCACGGGGATGGACGAGGAGGACCTCGTACCAAAAAGATATTCTGGTTAACTGTGGTGCGAATTTAAGACAAATTTCCAGGTAAAGGTTCCCTTCTGTCAACGGTGGGTTTAATTTCCTCACTTCCGGGAATAATTTCCCCAGTGCGGCACTCAGGTTCAGGTATCGAAATGTTGCTGATGATTGAAGGGGTGGAATACCTCCATGAACCAACAGGCAGAAGGACTTTTTGAAGTAACTTCCGTGCCCGGAAGAATGGGAATCCATAGCGTGTTCCGGATCACCGTATCCGTGATGACACAATGGATTATATCGAGACTTTACGGGACCGCCCCGTCTGGCAACATGCGGCAGAGCATGTGAACGCTCACTTCGAAGGGTCACCCACTCCATCCTGAATCGTCTGAGGAAGTGCACCAGGTGGAGAGAGATACCTATTCTCGTTTTAGTGGTTGTTCAGGATGGGGAAGGTTTTCGATGAAAAAACACAATGTCGGGGTTTTTGGGTTGTGTGAGCCGGTTGTCAGTAATATGTCGGTGAAATCCCGGTTATTGCCCAATTTATCATGTTTGTTATCCGGCTGGTGGGGCCGGGATCGTATTCCTGACAATTCTCTTCGCCCTGGTCTCTGCCACCTGCCTGAAAAGGGGGGCTGCCCCAGATGGAACGATATGCGCAAGCAGAGAAATAAATGTGAAAATATGGAGATGCAGCCCGGTGCAACCTCACACCGGGTGTTTATTTCCCCTGGCAATCGTGTATCGTGTCCGGTGCCTGCCCGCAGCAGGTATCACTCGCGCCACCACAGCTACATTCCGTGTCCATGTCCTTACCCCGCAGGGCTGCACTGATCATCGCCCATGCGCATCCGACACCACTCTGAACGGAAATTGCCTCTACAGGACAGTTCAGCGCACATGCACCGCATTCCATGCAGTCTGACGGGTGTACGAGTGCAGCATGGTCTGCTCCTTCTGCAAAAACCTGGTGAGGGCAGACCTGCGTGCAGCGTCGGCAGTTGATGCACCGTTCAGGGAAATATTCCAGCGTGTTCTCCCCATAGGAACTTTTCATTTCAGATCACTCCTGCAAGGCGGCTGATCCCGAGGATGACTCCGAGCACGAGACCGGATCCTGCCATGAGAGCCATGACCGGGACATACCGGAAGATCTCCTTTTTTACACCGGTCCGTGACGTGAACGTCGTGGCCCCGGTAAAGTTGAGGGCAATATATGCGGTCGTGGCTGGAATAACCAGCAGAGGGATTAGCCCGGCCGAGACATCCGCCCAGAGTGGCAGCGATAAGGTCCCTGAAAACACCACTCCAAACGGAATAGCGACGATGGTACCCAGTATGAACCCTTTTGTCGAGAAATCACGGGTTGGGATAAACGGCAGCAGGGCGGGAAAGAGGACCGTACCGGCAATTACGGCCGCCACAGATGCGAACGCAGCAACGGGGCCTGCAAGGAAGAACAATATCGCCGCCGCAACGACCATGGGTAACACCAGGTGGACGAGTTCAACCGGGATTAGGACGAGGCGGTCCCGGAGAGAAAATTGCACTTCACGCATTGCCGGAGTTGCAGTCCGGGTCTTAAGGTACTCAGGCAGGTCTGCTGCACGCACCGGACCATACTCAACGGTGAACCCGGACCTCTGGAGGACTTCGGGCCATGAGATGCCAGGTGCACCAAGCTGAGGCACGATGATCTTCCGGTGACGCACGATACTGGCGAGTCCGGATGCTTCTATCCTGCGGACCAGTTCATCCGAGCCGAACGTGCCTTTCCCTGCTGCGCACCAGACATTAATGCCCTTTGTATCAAGGACCAGGATCCATGAATCCCTGCCATTCAGGGCGGAGCGGAGTGCATCAAAACTCAGGGTGTAGTTAGCAGATGCAAAGACTGGCGACTCCGTATCCGGTTTTCCGAGCTGGTACAGGCCGGGTTCAACCCGGTGTCCCCCGCGGTTCCATCCAAAGCGGGCGAGGGCGTGGTCGAACCGGTTAGCAGATGTGATGATACTGGTGGTGCACCGTATTTTTGCGGGTTGTATAACCTGCTGACAGCAACCGCATGGCGATGGTGATGATGTCGCCGTTGATCTTACCGAGTTGCACTGGTTTTCTTGTCCATTCATAAAAGCATTCTCCTTTAATTTCCCGTCTCTCCCATGAGGGGGCCGAGCACATCTTTTACCATGTGGTTTAAGTTCTCCACTTTTATGAGCGCAAGGCAGCAGACGGAACCTTCACGCTCCCAGCTGATCAGGGCGAGCTTATCGCCGGTCCGGATCGCCGCCTTCTCGCGAATTTCCTTCGGAAGCACCATCTGCCCCCGTTCATCTACGTTCAGGATTGCCTCTACCTTACAGCCGGTACCCGGCTTGCAGTCACACTCCAGGTTTTCAGGACTGCATATATCATCGCCTGTCTTTTTCTTTTGCATCAGAATCCTCATAACAGATCCTATTTTCAAAATATTTATATTTATCAGAATATTCAGCATTATCTGTATCATCAGATAATTATTCTTTAACAGAACACTTCACATATTCAAGATACGGCCACGGCCTCTGCCAGGTGGTCTCTGCAACACCGTGTTTCTCCATCGACCTACTCTGGAGAGCGCCTTGATCGCATGGTGTCTTCGCGCCCCGCAGACTCCTGGATTGTTGAGAATGAGGAAGGGAACGGTCCATGCCTGTTTTTTTCCGGCCCCCCCCTGATACTGTCGCAGGAAGGTGAAAAAAATTAAGTCGAAAATGGGAGAGATCTTTTCGTCGAGTTGCATAATTGCCTATTTTTTTAACTGTGCGACAGTCTCCTGTAGCCGTAATTTTTATTTCGGTGGAAAAATTATTCTCGCACGTGATTCCCTCATAGTTATTTTAGCGTGTCAATATGTGGCATGTTACATAATAGCAAACATTAATATTCCGACGTTTACAACAGGGAAATATGGAGGTACAGGATGAAGCCCTATGAAGTTTGGGAAGGTGACCATTTTCTCTATGTATCCTCATGGAGTGATCTGGGCGAGGCATCAAATGAGGCAGAGTGCCTGAATACTACGCAGGATCTGGGATATTTCATACGTAAAATCAATGAATCCGGGCAATACCTGGATCAGTCCAAATGGTAATGGAGATTCAGATAATGCCATAAATTCTGGTCACGAACATATGCCTGCATTAAAGACGCCCGATGGAAATTTGATTGATGTCTACATCAATAATGATGTCAGGCTCTATAGGGCACCGGGCGGCAACGCCGGAATTGACATATACATCCATAAAGCACAGTCCGGAATCGTTTACTACTATACCTATGCATGGTCGATATTGAATCCAGCGGCGTATTCAATTATCACACCTGATGAAGCCCAGGATCGCCTCACAAGAATAGCCACCCTGCCAGAGGGTATCCGGCTGACCGATGATGAAGCGAAGTTGGCAGAACAATTCTTCCCCGGAATCTTCGATGAAGACGCCTGAATATTTAATTAACCCGCATTTTATTGAAATTGAAAGCCAGATTAACTGGTAAACGGTATGCTCAGCCTGGTTAGACCATTTGAAGCAAATGGTGTCTTGAGCTTTTCCACCTATCAAAATGAAGACTCTTCGCTATTCTGAGTGGGTAACTATGAGAGTATAAAAAAATGAATTAATGAAGCTTCGCCCCAAACCCCGATACGGATAGTGCCGCCGCCCCGGGAGGACGTCCCGGCGGCGGATCGGTATTGTTTAATGAGATGAAACCTAGTATTTCGAATCCTATGGGCTATTTTTTAATTCTAATGTTGGATTGGCATTTGTTTCATTTGTTGATATTTTAGGTTCAGGTTATCTACCCACACGAAACAGCGACCATACTAAAAAAAACGGTGGCAGGGTGTCGACTTCCCGGGCCGGGATTACAATTTTTCAATGGACAGGGAAGGAGAAGATATCCCCGATTCCCCATTTGTTTGTTACAGGATCCAACACTTTCTCGACTGCATCGTATGTTCCTTTGTCTTCATGAACGGTAACAAGAAGGTACCCGAATTTCTGATCCGAAGCGTTGACAGGGTGTGTCGGGTATTCAAGTGTAAGTTGCGGGTCGATATCTGAAGGGATAAAGGGATCTGCAGGAGCCCCGCCATTCCCGACGAGAACCTGTTGCACTTCCTGTCCGTCTCTGACAATGTCGAAACATTGTCATGCTGTCGGAAATGCGACCGAAGCACACCCATTTCAATCTCGAACGCCAGAAAACACACGACCGGTGCAAGTGCATGAGTCGCCCAGCTCAATACGCTTTGGTCTGCCAGAGTAATGTTAAAGCCGGTAGATACCAGGGTGACACCAATCACAACGGCCCATGCGATCGTTGTCGGTTCACTGTTCAATTCCCTGCGGATGACATCCAGGGAGCCGATGCACATGAACGCGTCCAGCAACATGGGCCACAACCAGACCCACGGATAGGTAAGGCCGCCGACGGTCGCAACGGCAACCAGGCTGAAATAGGAAATGATGAACGCCGACATCCAGATCAGGACCCGTAATGCCGATGTCGCGTATAGGATCACCGTCGATGCCTTTATGCTCTGTTCCGCTGCGGGGATCAATGTCGGTGTCGGCAGGGGTCCGTTAACCGGTTTCCTTTGTGTTGTGTTGTCAGCTTGATCATGGGTTACCCCCGGATAACCGTATTATGTCTATGTTACTGTTATGGAAAAACAATCATTCACCATATCTGGATATTCGATACTGGAGAAAGAAGCGACCAACGCAGGCACATCTGCAAGGGTGTTCGTCCCTAAATCCTGGGCCGGGAAAAAAGTGATTGTTATTCTTGCAAAATCGATTGAAGAGTAAATTCCTCTATTTTACGCCCGAATTAACAGGTCAACTTCATTCCATAGGTATAAACACCCCACCTTAACTATTTGACCCCGTTCTCGTTCGTTTAAATCGCCCGCATTTAGCCCCGATTGGTTTTAATGATGAATAAGTCTATTTTTGGCGATTTTATTCCAATCAAACTAATACAGGGGCTTTGTTTGGGGTTATCTTTTTCCAAACTCCCATAAAAGACCTACTTTGAACGTAGGATTTGCCAGTTACTTTAATCCCCTTGGTCATTTTTATGCCCCACCAGAAGACACGATCAACCTGGACCCGAACCTGACTATCTCGGTGTTATACCAACCTCCACGTTTTCGAACGATATCACCCAGAACTCCATTAATGATTATTCAGCTTAGTGGAGACTTAGTCATAGAAGGGCCATACATGCCGTTTTGAGGCAGTCCATGAATAAAAAATACCCCTGTCTCACATATCCCTGACTTCGTGTCTCTTCAAGGAGCCTGACTGAGATGAGCAGGGGAATTCCTCGAGACGTTGACGCAGGTGTTCCTTGAACAGGTCCAATTTGCTGTCTCTCTGCTTTGATACAGATCATCCAGTGATTTGGGCGGGGAACTATTTCTTGATTATGCTTTCAATAATTCTTGTTTCCTCGCCATTTTTTTAATTTTTTCATTAATATTGGGACTGTTCTTCATACGGTGCCAGTCCTCATTACTCATCCCCATAAAAAAATTGCATGATGAGCATTTAATCCAGGCTTCATATTTATCAGGGATTTCTACAGAAATGGTTAATTTTCCACACTGGGGGCAGGTGAGTTTCACATGGCCTATCGAAGTGGTAATATCGCTGTCCATGTCATGTTCCTCAACCGGTGGATCACCGGAAAGGGGCGTACTATAATCGGTTTTCCCACCACCCGGAACATGCTGCTGTTTCACTTCCGGATCTTTGGACATAGTTTGTGCGGTGTCATGTGCATTAGCACTAACGGA
>CAIJED010000228.1 GCA_903819595.1 uncultured Methanomicrobiales archaeon
AAAACCCAGTGATCTCCAGAGGCCCTCCCCTGAAACAGTGACCGGTTTCACCATGTTCCAACATGATCGGGAAAAAGAGCGAAAGGCCGTTTATCGCCAGTTTGTACGCTACTGGACCCAGTTACGCCAATCGGGATTTTTTGAGGACTTAAAAAATGTCATCCTCACGGCCCCAAAGATTGGGTATCAACCTGTCACGGTCTCTTCAGAGGACGAGGCCCGAAGTGCTGTTCACCGGGTGGCAGAGATTTTCCCGGATGTAACAGGGCATTCGGAACATGTCACCCGCCTGGCACTCATGCTGTTTGATGCCCTGGTGACCCTGCATAAACTGGATGGCCGGAACCGTTTCCTCCTGGAATGTGGTGGGCTCCTCCATGATATCGGTTGGAAATATGGTAAGAAAGGACATCCCCAAAGGGGTGCAGGAATGATTTTTTCCGAGGAGAAACTTCCCTTCAACCTGTACGAGCGGGGGGTCATCGGTCTTGCCGCACGCTGGCACAGGGGACCGGTTCAACCGGAGTCATCCGGATATTTCCAGCTTTTTTCCCCGGATCAACAAAAGAATACATTGGTCCTGGTAAGCCTCCTCAGGATTGCCGACGGTCTTGACAGTACTCATCAAGGGACCGTCAGTTCGTTGTCATGCCTCATTACACCCGATGAAGTCCGGTGTGTCATCACTGCATCAGGAGATGTGCAACCTGATAAAGAACGGGCACTATTGAAAGCTGACCTTTTTGTGAAAATTTTTGAAAAAACTATTGTTTTCCAGTAAACCAAATCCCGGGCCCGCGATGGTATTCATACCAGGGCATGATGAGATACCACCGGTGGCAACATGGTCTTCATCACCTGATGGTAGATATCCGTAACGATCGTATCGCCAGGATAAGAAGGTTGGTGATATGCGGGAATACACCACGGTTTCATGTCCGTTCATCTGTAGTTTTTACGTTCGGAGCATTGGAGACCCATCAGGATCGCAAATACCAACTCATATATATACGATATTCAAACCGTAGGAAAGGAAATCCAATCGATTTGGTGAATGTGATGGAGAAGGACTTTTCGCAAAAAATGCTTACGATGATGAGTTTCCCGACAAGAATGCTCTTCGTCACTACTGTGGTCATCATTGTCGTGAATTTAATCGTCTTTTACTGGCATGAAAATCTGTCATTCATCCTCGTTCTGGCAGCGAGCCTCCTTGAGATCATCGCGATTTCTGTCAACTATGTATACTGGGTTCCCCAGTACAAGCTGAAATGGGGAAGAAACCAGTAAGTGCCGCCCTGTCGGAAAAATGCCAGGAAAATGCGCAGTACCCGGATGGAAAGGGTACTGATTAATGAGCCTGTAACCCGTATCACGATCAAATCAAGGTTTATTTTTGGAAGATTCTGGTTAAAATCGCCTAATCCAGCCGCAATTAGCATCGGTAACAATCGGAGCCGGATGCGGGCGATTTAAACGAAGGGAACAGGGTTAAAAAGTCGGGGTGGGAGGTGGAGACCCTGTCAAGGTTTCCTTCCTTCTCGGGGGGGAAATAGAATAATTAGCCGATTTTTTGTTTACGGTGGGTAATTCAGGGATACCTGCAGGTGTAGTTGAAGGACTGGCCGGACCTGAGTGGAAACAAGCTTGAAATGTACCCGGTGACCATCACCGAAGTAAACGTGCTGCATCTCTCTGACTGGCTCTTTTTTTGGATGAGATGAAAAATCACAGACCCATCATAGCACGACGTTATGCCAGAACTGAATAAAAAATCACATAAAATACCAGGACAACAATTCCACCCGGTCCACAATACCTTCAATACCAGTACCAGGACTCAATTGGCAACTGTTTGAAGGGAAACTAATAGGCATCATTATTATTCGGGAAACAAACTCTATTCATATGCCCCCTCGTAGCTCCCCCGGGACCTGTCTTCTCTGCAAGACCAGTATTGGACGTATCGCAATGCTTCGGCACTCCATGGAATGTCTTAAAAAATCCGCCTGGCCTGAATCAGACGGACCGTCATTCGTTATCCGGGTAGAAGGATATCACACGAAGATGTTCTGGCTTCTGGTGCTCGCCCGGCACGACGCAACTCTCTCCGATCTCGACCGACTTCTCCGGGATGTCTGGGTGGAATGTTGTGGTCATCTCAGCGCCTTTAAAATCTACGGGAGGAGATTTTCCTCATATAGTGGTGAGGATGATTTCAATGAGGATGAAGAGTCCGGCTTATCAGTCCCGCTCGACGAGGTAATTGGCCCGGACAGCACGTTTACCTACGAGTACGACTTTGGTTCAACAACCATATTAAGGTTGAGCGTGGTTGGATTATCGGCGGTTTCACCTAAAAGCCAGCCACTCATTCTTATTGCAAGAAATAACCGCCTGGAAATCCCCTGCTATTTCTGCAAGGAGAAAGGCGAATACCTGGTCACAGATTGGCCGGATGACCCATACCAGATTGTCATCTGCCGGGACTGTACCAAAAAGAAAACCGAAGAACTGGAATCCGAAAGTGTGATTGTGTTTCCAAATTCTCCCCGGGCAGGTGTCTGTGGATATATGGAAGAACCCAATAGCGCCCTCAGATGGTACCCGGCAGGATGGCAGCTGGAGGATATGTATCCTGTCGAATCTGAAGAGATGCTGAATGAGATCATGGACAACGATGAAGATGATGGGTACACCCTTTTAGATGATGATGCCTGAATTGGGGCATACGCCCGATAACGGTCCGGCAGATCTCAAATTGGAGATCGAGGAATTTATCAGAGACGAGATATTGCGCTACGGAACAGAACGAGGTGATCGTGCCGCCGTTATCATCAATGATTTTTCCACCTGCATGTTGGAGGATTACAAAAAGAAAGTTTCAGAATGGGACGTTGGAACGGTGAGAACATGCCTGATGAAGGACGTCGCCGATACCCCGTGGATCATCAGAGAAGGAGGCCGTGGGGTTGTCCCGCTCATTTGCCGCTTCCTGTTGCATCTCCATGATCATGGACACCTGCCGGATGCGGTGGCTATGGCAAACGACCTCCTCGCCACAGAACCCGCATTTATGAGGCTGATCGAAATGAATCAGAAGGAGATGGATCTGTTCGCCGATGTGGTGTTGGACCTATTCCTTCAACAGACCCCGGGAATGACGGGGGTGGAGACAAATCCCGCCGACCTGTCCGTCAGCACCACGATATCAACCAATGAAGCGACCATAAGAAAGACCCTGATCCGCCACAGATGCGATGAGTTCTGCGAGCAGTTTTCCGACTATCCTGTTTCTGAATGCTGTGCCCACCTGATCAGGGACCTTGCCAATCATCCGGATTCTCCCCTCTTACGGGGAGATCAATTGCTCTGGAGTGCTGCGATCATCTATACGGCATGCCAGAGAGAGAACCTGGTCCGGCGTGGGACGGGAGGAGGTCAGTTTGGGGATGAGATTGCGTTGTACTTTGGCATCAGGCTCTCATCCATGCGGAGCAAGGCTTCAGGAATGAAAAAGTACCTTGCACAACAGACTCGGGGGTCGTGAAAGAATGAGCTGGAAGACTAAACCGCCATGTATATATCTTATTTTAGAAGACTGATGACGAGCAGAACTTCGGTTTTTTTCGGGGCGGGAAGGTGAAGGAGAGCAGTTACACAGGACGGCAATTACGGCCTTACCGTTCTATCCTCCTGTTTGACAACCCTGACAACAACTGACCCGTTTTCAACACCCCAACTTAATTTGTCTCCCTTGCGAAGTTCGAACATATTTACGATAGATACCGGGACGGTTGTCCGTAACGAATTACTCTTCGACGTGGCTGGTTGAAGAACGGATTCGTCGTGCCGTGAAGATTTTGCCATTATTACAGCCTATTTAGGAAAGATGAGGATTTATAGTTATTTGGTGAATCGGGGGTTTCTGATGGAGGAGACGGTAAAATCCGGCAACGGAACTGTTTTTGGCTGAAGGTATAGAGGCTTTCTATCTCCCGGTGATACATACGATACACCCCAAATATTCCTCAACCATTGGCGGAACCAGGTAAAAACTGCTCAAAATAATCATATTTTCCATCGGTACCAAACGGGTCCAAATGCAGGTGATTTAAATGGGCGGGAGGGAAAGATGCCCGGCAGTTCGGGGTAAGAATACCTGTATAGATGGAGTGCTTCTGTAATTCTGGCAAATTTTTGGTTAATTTTTCTAACCTGGAGGATAGAAGATGAAGCGGGAGGAAGCGTACGATCACCTCCTGTGAAACAGAACCTCCATGGGTAAGGAAACGGCATGCTCTTCCACGTAACAACTGAAAGAGGCCCGCAAAATGGATGCAGATAATTCCGGGGAATTTGCAACATCCCGGAAATGGACGTATTCCTGGGCCATGCCGGGATGGTCCCATGAATATAGGAAAAGAGCATGAGGACCCGACAAACAGCCGGGTCAGTACCTCCGGAGGAGAAATGCGTCATATCATCACTCCGGTTAGTCTCCCCGATTCAGTAAGTGAATAAAGGTAAAAACAAAGTGATCCCGGGCAGTATCAGTGCAAGACCGGGTGAGTTTTGTTCATGAGCTTCTGTTAGGAAAGAATTTCGCAGGGATTTTCGGATGTGGGCGGTCTGTTCCTCATTTCCAGCCGATACGGGCAGGCTGTCGTCGCGGTACCTGACGATTCTGCAGGGCGGGATACCCGGCCAGCATCACATGTTGTATCACATGATCCCCGGGAATGACGGTGAGTTTTTGTACTTCAGCTGAGTTTTCGCATGCCCTGCGGACCAGCCCTGCCCAGCAGGTACCTATACCGAAAACAGGGGCGACAATATCGAGATAACTGAGGGCAATAACAGCATCCGTGTAAAAAGCGGGGGATAACCTAGGGGTATGGGCGATGATGATACAGGGGGCGTCGTGTGTGATCAGATCGGTCCCCTCGTCCCATTTCCGTATGAGATCGGGAAGCCAGGAGTCGAGTTCGTGGCACCATCCGTTTCGGAAAGCCTCATCGAGCCACCGGACTACGCCAGCAGCCAGGGCTTTCCGGGCCTCCCCGTTTTCGATAATCTGTCAATATACCGGCTGGAGGTTGACCGCACTTGGTGCATACCTGACGATATCGAGCATCGACTCGATCGTTTCCCGGGGAATCGGCTGATGCCGGAACTGGCGTACCGATCGTCTGCCCTGTACCAGATCCCTGATTTGCGTAATGGTTACGGGATCGGGTATCGGCTGGACCGGTATTGGCCATGCAGCCGGGTAATGAACCGAAATTGCCGATGAAGGGCAGAATGTTTCACAGTGACCGCACTTCACACACAAATCTTTTCGTTCCGGGATAACTCTGGGGTGATTTTTGTTATCACAGGAAAGAACGGGGAATATACAAACACGACTGCAGATCCCGCAACCCGTGCAGCGATTTTTATCGATCCATACAGGCGTTTCCATATGTTTTGTTTCGTCCTGACAGGATGAAAAGAGCTGCTCGCAGACAACTGAGCGACGGATAAATTATCGGGAAGTAACTGCAAAGACGAAATAAAAAGAAGACTAAACGATTTTCACATCGCACCCGGATGCGAGGGATGGGAATCCTGACAGTAAGTTCGATTCCCATTTAAAAAAGTTTTTTTTGAAATATTGGGGTATACACCGTCTTTTCTATTTTTGCAGAGAGTGCGCGTTGCCGGTAACATATCTGTTGACAGAGAAACAAATATTCAATCTATTCTTGGTTCGGGCAACACATGAGACTGTCGATTATAAGTTTTTAATTTCCTTTTATTCAAATTCAGAAGTGCCCATGGCCGCCGCCGGACCTACCGGCGCCGCGGGGATCCTGCCCCCGCTGCGGAAGGTGTATCCCCGGTATAATCGCGGCATCAATGGCGGCCAGCGGGTGATAGCAGCGTGAACGCTGGCCGCCACGCATGCCACTATCTCCTCGGTATATTGTTGTTTGCAGACCTGATTACACCATCAACGGTCCTACCGATAGTGCCGTGGGCACCATCTGGTAACCGCTGCATTCCGCAACAAAGCCCTGGCTTTATTGCTTCACTTGAAACGGAAGGGGTTTACAACCCCTTACATTGAAGAATTTGGCTTAAGTGAACTTTTAAAATTGGGGGTGAGTGTCACCCCCAGACAACATACTTAGCGTTATCACTTGCTGGTTCTCTTCCTTTCGCACCGTGGGGATGCGACGCAGATCAGGATACGGATAGGTGCATACTAGCCCGGGGCCAGCGAGCAGAGCGAGCGAAAGTGTGCCAACCGTCCACAGCAGCCAGCGACGAGGCACCCTGTTACAGAGCGAAGCGAGGTCGAGGTGACGAGGAGCGACTGCATGCCATAGAAAAGGACCCGAAGGGGCAGACCTCGAAGACGAGGCCCTGTGGCCTCGGCAGTGGGCTGCCCCGCAGGGAATTTTTTCCCCTGGTAGATATTAACATACGCTGTAATAACT
>CAIJED010000229.1 GCA_903819595.1 uncultured Methanomicrobiales archaeon
CCGGTGATTTGTTGTGGAACGCAGCGGTTTCCAGATGGTGCCCGCGGCACTATCGTTAGAGCGTTGATGGCGTGGCTGGGGTCGCAGGCAACAGATCAACCGAGGGACCAGCGGGGTGATTCGTAGGGCGCCGTTCACGTTGCTATCACCCGGCGCCCGGAGTATGCCCCCGCGATAAAAGAAACAGTATAATCAAAAAAGTCAGGATATAACCGGTGATCACCAGCCCTTAAAAAATCCGCCATGGGGTCACACGACAAGGCAGGCCCACGAAATCATGGTACAACAAAAATTGAGTTCTCCTTCCAGGTAGTAACCTACCGGGTCGGATTTGAGTCCGGTCAGAACGTAGATGATTTTCGTCCCTTCCGGGTATTCTCCTGCGATTCGTCGGATGGCCTCTGCGACTGTTTCGTAAGTCATGTTCTACATCACCGGCGGCTTACAACACCGCCAGGACCCCCATCAGAGCACAGGGCTCTTATCCCTGGCGCCCGCAGGCGACGGGGTTAAGTGTCCTTGGGCGGAACTCCTGGGTAGTGTGTGGTTTGTGAGACAGGCGCAGTGCCCGCAGGCTTCCGCTGCGCCGATATAAAAATACAGCCACTGGCCTCTGCCGTATTCGATATTCCCGCCATGGGGTCACGCTGACCCCATTTCACGAGCGCGCGCCCCGTATCGGAGCGCCTCTGTGAGAGCGTGTGTAATAAAAGAAAATAAATAAACGCGAACACAAAACCACATTCAAAAGATCAACCGATGATATCACAGGCTTGAACACAATAGGATGCACGCTATTTTGGGTCCAAAGGACGCTAAAAAACCATGAGAGCGTGTGTGTGAAAAGCAAAAAAAATAAAACCTTATGGCCTTCAGTCGCGCATCACTATTAAGGCATAACTTTGCACGCGATCAGGCCATTTAATATGGGAATCAAACTTTCTGTCAGGAGTCTCCTCTCCGGCATAACCCGGCACGATATCAACAACCAGCTGTCGGTGCAGATGGGATACCTTTCAATGCTAGGAAAAAAGCAGCCCGATGCTACACACAACGAGTATTTCCATAAGGTTGCATCCGCAGCAGAACGGATCTCTGCCATGATCGAGTTCACAAAAGAATACGAGGAGATCGGGGTCCATTCTCCCAGCTGGCAGAACTGCCGGATACTTGTTGAAAAAGCGGCAAAACACGCACCGCTTGGAACGGTCATGGTAAAAAATAACATATCCGTCGAGATCGAAGTATTCGCCGATCCACTGGTTGTAAAGGTGTTTTACAACCTGATGGAAAATGCGGTCCGGTACGGTGGGAAGATTACGTTCATCCGGTTCTCTGTTGAAGAGTCGGGTGATGGCCATCTCATCATCTGCGAAGACGATGGTAACGGAGTGGTGTCGGAAGAGAAGGAGAAGATCTTTGAGCGGGGGTTTGGGAAGAACACCGGTCTCGGTTTGTTCCTGTCCCGTGAGATCCTCTCGATTACCAGGATCACGATCACCGAAAAAGGGACGCCAGGCAAAGGGGCACGGTTTGAGATATTGGTGCCGAAGGGGACATACCGATAACCAGTCCTCCGAAGATGTTCCCCCCGGTTCCTGTGTTACCGCATGCTCCGATAGTAACTCCCTTCATCAGCCATAAAAAATTACAGTACCAGGTATGTCCCTATCGGTTCTTCATCTTCAGTTTCCCGATAAGATCTGATGCCTGTTGCCGGGCTTCATCGGTTGAAGCCGCATCCACCGTGATCGTCATCGTGACATGATCCCCTTCCCTGGTCCCGGCCAGAAACACCACGGGCAGGTTGAACCTGACCTTCTCGTCATCACGTACAAGAAGGACGGCCCATTCTCCCTCAATCCTGTCCACTATTGCCTTGATTTCCATCCTTGTCCCCCGCATCTACCCTATCCAATATCTCTGCCGAATCGAGAATGAATGATTGAATGCCTTACAACCTTGTTGTTCCTTCACTATTTCACCCGGGTAAATTGCCAGATAATGAATAAGATGATGTAAGCGTATTTGAAGAATTGCTGATTAGAGCTGAAGGAAATGTGTGATGGGCATTCCAAGGGATGTAGTCTTTTTAAACAGGGTGGGTGTTTTACCCTTTACACCCGGTGTAAGACGAGATCAATAAATGAGGAGAATTCTGCGATACTTCAACCTGGGAACTATCGAAATACCTACAGGTCGATCACCTTGGACAGCAGGCGAAACGAAAGGAATGCAAAGAACAATTATTCCAATCCCGGGTGTACAGACCGTCATCCCTGCCTGGCGGGAATCGATGGTTGAATGATAAAAACAATTCAGCCGATGATTTTCGAGGAACCAACTCCTGCTTTCACGACCCGACCATTGCTCTTACATCCGTCGCTGACAGATGAACCAGATCATCCACA
>CAIJED010000230.1 GCA_903819595.1 uncultured Methanomicrobiales archaeon
TGGACGGGACCACGAATATACTGCGGTCCGTCCTGATGGCACTACATTTCCGGTCCTTATCTATTCCGCCCCGATATTCCGCAATAAACAACTTTCCGGGTTCCGCGGGATTGCCATTGATATCACGGAGCGGAAACTGGCCGAAGAGAAACTGCGGAAGAGTGAGAAAAAATACCGGGATATTATTGAGAATATGCAGGACATCGTATACCGGACAGACCGGAAGGGAAAACTCACAATGTCCAGTCCGTACGGGGTTAAACTCACCGGGTACAATTCCGAAGAAGAGATGATCGGTCTTGATGTTGCCCAGGACACATACAGGGACCCGGAAGAACGAGAGCGTTTTCTTGCAGCAATGGCAGAATCCGGCGCTGTCGAAAATTATCCCCTGGTCCTTAAAACAAAGGATGGGCATTCCCTTTTTGTAACGACGAGCAGTCATTATTATTATGATGACCAGGGAACAGTGCTGGGTGTCGAGGGAATTCTTCACGACATCACAAAACGCAGGGAGGCGGAGGATGAACTCCAGCTCCTGAAGATCTCGGTTGAGCGGTCATCGGATGAAATTTTCTGGCTTGATTTCGAGGGGAATATCCTATACGTAAATGACGTGGCCTGCCAGATTACAGGCTATTCACAGGATGAATTTAAGCGGATGGAAATCTTCGACCTTGACCCTGATTTCCCTCCAGAAGTCTGGGAAAAGAGTTTTTCTGACCTTCGTACCAAGAAAACCCAGTGCTTTACCACCAGGCACCGGTGCAGGGACGGGGTGATCATCGATGTCGAAATTTTGTCAGTCTATGTGAACAAGGATCACCGGGAGTATAGTTTTGCCTTTGTCCGTGATATTACCGATCGCAGGCGGATCGAGGAAGCACTCAGCGAGAGTGAGGAAAAATATCGCCTCCTTTTACAAAATGCGAATGATGCGGTGTATATTCATGAAATAACACCGGCGGGTCCGGGGATTTTTCTTGAGGTCAACGACAGGGCATGTCAGATGCTCGGGTATTCCAGGGAGGAACTCATAAGGATGGCCCCCAATGATATCAATGCCATTGAAGAGCAAAAGAAATATCCCGGCATCATTAACAAATTATCGAATCGTGGTTCTGCCCAATTCCAATCGGTGCATGTGGCAAAGGACGGACACAAAATCCCTGTTGAGGTCAGCATTAACCTTGTTTTTCTTCATGGGAAAACACTGCAGATATCGATTGTCCGTGATATCACCGAGCGCAGGATGGCGGAAGATGCCCTTTCGACGGCGAACCACAAGCTTACACTCCTCGGCAGCATCACCCGGCACGATATCAATAATAAGCTGACTGTTCTGCGGGGATATCTCGAACTACTGAATGACTCAGAGCTCGATCCTCCACTCAATGAATATCTCCAGAAGATTGTGACTGCATCTGAGGAGATCTCCACCATGATCCAGCTCACGAAAGAATACGAATCTATCGGTGTCCATGCGCCAGTCTGGCAGAATGTGCATACGCTCGTCGAGGCTGAAATAAAAAAAAAACTGCCTGGGCAGATCAGGGTGAAAAACGATCTTCCCACCGGTGCAGAAGTCTTCGCCGATCCGTTAATTACGAAAGTATTTTACAACCTGATGGACAA
>CAIJED010000231.1 GCA_903819595.1 uncultured Methanomicrobiales archaeon
ACTTTCCCGAATTTTGATTCAAAATCTGCCATTGTTTTCTCAAGGACTGCCAGGAGGTTCTTTGCGTGGGTTGGGGTAATACTGACAATCGCCTTCGCCCGTGCCTGGTTGACACCGGGTAACTGGTGGAGGAAGACAAAGGTAAATTCGTCCTCCTTGTAGGCGATCTGGATCATATTGCTGTATACCGGGTCCAGTGTCTGCGGAATATTGATCGATATTTCCTGGTTCGTCATACCGAATTGTATGTTCTGAATTCATAAATACCGTACTGATAAACAACTCAGAAACGTTGGTATATTGTATTTAGAGTGGTATTCCTCATTGGAACCGTTCCTGCTTGTGAGTGAGTGCGGTTGTCATCCCATGTATGTGGAATCTCAGTCCAAATAAGAACGCCGAGCAAACCAGGGATTATCGCCCCTGTGTCCTGGTACTTCAATCCATGATCAGGGTGGTATACATGACGAACATGGTCAGGGGTAAAAGATTAATACCGTTCAGAGGGATGTATTCATTATGGCCCGGGATAATGAGGCACTAAAACGAAAAGAGATCAGAATGCAGATTCCGATTTTCTTTAAACTCATGATCAGCATGCTGTTTGTTGCAACCATCCCGATATTTCTTCTGGGAATTGTTTCAATGGGGGGTACAGCAAGTATAACTGCAAGTTTAGGGCTCCAGACAACGATCATCCTGCTGACGGCCATCACCCTCGTCATCGTTTTGATGTGGAGTTTTTTCCTTGCCAGCAGCATTACGGATCCTATTGTAAGACTGTCCAATATCGCGCAGAATATGAGCCAGGGGGAGATAAAAACATCAGAAATTGATATTATGTCCAATGACGAAATAGGCGAACTGGTGACATCGTTTAATAAGCTCATCAATACCTACCGCATCCTTGACACGCTTGCAAAAGATGATACCGGCAATAAAGATACCTGAAAAAAGAGAGATCGAAAAAAGAGACCCGAAAAAAGAGACCCGAAAAAGAGACCTGAAAAAGCGAGAAAAAAATTTGTGTCTGACAGGCAATCCTTCAGACTGCGGTGTGTGGATCTTCATTCCTCCCGAATAATTGGTAAAGAGGACCAGGAATTGCCCGGGATTAAGATAGGGCCCGACCATCGGGCACAGGTTTTATTTTTTTATCCATCGGCTGCCATTCATTCATCCAACGGTGATACGTATAAAACGAAGAGGCCACAATAGGTGAAAAGCGGGTATGTTCGACGAAATCCTTAATAAATTTATAATACTTGATGGCGTTTCATCAGTGACCATTATCCGGGATAACGGAGAGGTGGTGGAAAGCCAGAAAACCGAAGATTTCGATGATGGGAAACTTGCGGCAGAGGTATCATTTGTCCTTGAAGAGTCAAAATCCCTGGCGTCGAAACTTGGAAAAGAACCGCTTTCGATGATATTTATAGAATTTCGTGACCATATTATCCTGTCAGCACCAATTAAGGATCACCTGTACATTGTGTTAATTGCGCTACCCGGTGCAAATATTGCGAAGATTAACATAGAACTGAAAAAAAACAGAGACCTGTTATTGCTGTCACCATGACAAAAAATATGCCGGCAGGAACGTCCATAGGAGCAATGAAAGCCTCACTGCAGTGGATCCTATCGCACACTGCACGGTTTGCCGGGATTGTTCTGGTGACCATACAAGGGAGCAACGGTTTTATCCTGATCAATATGGGTAAACCTCTTGTTTATTATTTCAGGCATGGCAACAATATCTTAAAAGGTCACACGGCATACGAGTATTTCCAGAGCCAGCCGCTGATCCATTTTGAACTGAGAAAATATACGGCTTTGGAAATGACTGTTGCCCTTGGCCTGAGTACTGCAGGGGAAAAGACTGCCAGTTATCAACATCCGGAAACGCCTGGCAACGGGGTCATACGTGAGATGCCAGTACCTCCTGGAACCTCTCCACCGATGGACACGTCTCAAAAAACCAGTGACAATGAGAACAACACGTATGCCGGAGCAGTTACACGTTCCCTGCATGAAATGGATCCATCTCAACATTCGGCATTAACAGGGGGAACAAATCCATTTACCGGACTATCTCTGGGCGGGATGCCGTCACCGGAAGGGGAGACGTCTACCTCTCCTGTATCATACGCACCTGGTACGACAGGTGAACAACAGAACGGACCTAAATCTTACGATGTCGGGGAACTCATCCTCGGGAAGATACTAAACCTACCCGGAGTCCTCGCGGTCACCATTTTCAGACGTGGGATTAATGTCCTTTCAATAGGGCAGATAAATCCTGATGACCTGGTTGTTGTGGCGGAAGACCTGATTGAAAGTGCAAAAAGATTGTCATCGGTGATGAGGACAGGTCCGTTTATCCAGGTAACACTCCAGATCCCTGCGGGCAACATCATCATCGCACCGTATTATGATGAATACATCTGTATCCTGACCAGTCCCTCGATTAATATTGGTCAGATAAGGAAAGTTATCCGGGAACTTCCCGGTATTACAGCAACTGAAAAGAGAGGTGAGTTGATCTGATGTACACGGTCCTTGTGGTCGATGATAACCCATCGATTGTAGATATTTTTGTTACCATGCTTGAACAAGGGGGATACCGTGTTCTTTCTGCTGCGAGTGGTGAAGGAGCCCTTGAAATCCTGCATAATTCCAGGCCTGATCTGGTCCTTCTCGATATTATGATGGAACCGATGGACGGATGGCAGGTACTGGAACAGATAAAAGCAGGTCCTCCACAGATGGCGTCCATCCCGGTCATGATGCTAACGGCAAAACCTCTTCGTCCGGACGAAGCTCAAAAATACGGGCTTTCTATTGAGGACTATATTAATAAACCTGTCACCCGCCGTGCCTTGTATGATGCAATAGACCGTTTTTTTCATCGCCGTGACCTCGTGGAAACTCGTATGCAGGTGGCAGGGGAGTGTGGTGCCACACCGGAAACCGTCAATGAGTACAGGGCGTTATGCCGGACTGTCGATGTGCAAAAGAGGCTCCTTCAGATCCTTTCGCATCTTGCGACAAACGAACCCCGGGAACCCGATAAGTATGAAGAGATCACTTCAGCGATCAGGGATATGAAAGAGACCCTGGCCGGGAAAAACGAACGACTTGAAGAGATCAGGCGCCAGTTTCCAGCCCTTGGAATGATGTCGGAAGAGGTGCCATGACAAATTGGCACAGGGTAAGAATAAACGATCAACCCGGCCAGCCCCTCGACCATGTCCCTGGGAATAACCCACCCGGGTATGTCCTGCGGATGACCACGTCAGGTGTATTGCGACAGGGATCTTCCCGGGGCAGCGGGATGAACCGGTTACTGTTGGCATTTTTTCTGCATGGGACCAGGTTCAGATGAATAACCAGCTGATACCCGTATCAGAACTTTCGTCTGCTGCCCTGTGCCCGGTCCGTGCATTTTTTAACCGGTCAAATCCATTTACCGAACCGGCAGAATACACCATCTGTAAGCAAATCTCCAGTCATCTTGGGTCTCCGGTTGATAAGGCCGTGGTCTGGGATGAGATCTGTACGATTGCGCCCGGCACAGACCCCTCTTACCAATCGTATTGCGAATCGTGTATCGATGCATGTGCCAGCCGGGAATGGCGGGTCGCATCCGGAAATGATTTTTTTGTAAAGTCCGACCGTTTCGGGATCTGCGGGACAATTGACAGGGTTTATACCGAATCTCCCTACTTTTCAGTCACCCGGTCCGTCAAACCGCCCACTTCAGGGATATATCCCTCGGACCGCATACGGGTCCTGGGGTATGCCCTCTGCCTCTCGGAGATGTCAGGCAAAGAGGTGAATGGAGCTTCAGTAGATTATATTCCCGGTGGAATCAGCCGCTATTGTGAGATTCAACCTCGTGATATGAGGAGGTTCTATTCGGCACGACAGGTCCTGATGAATATGAACGCAGGGGGAGTCCCCAAAAAACCTCTCATCGCCCCATGTGAATTCTGCCCGTACAGGGAGCGATGCGACCCGGGGCCTACCCGGCTGTCAGATCTTTTGTAACCGGCTTTCGGCAAAAAACACCCGTGACCATTTCGTCATCAGCTGGTGTGAAAGGGCCACGTCTCCTGCAACCGGGATTGCGAGGCCATCCGATCCTGCTCCAGCAGGGTAACGGACCGGATATATTCACCCCTTGCTTCACGGGTAGTACCGACGATTAACCAGTATTCGTCCCCATGGCGTTCACATATTCCCCTGGCCTCGATCATCTCCCCGCAAATTGCCTGGCCGCTGTAGGTATGGGTGAACGAGAGCACACAGGAAATTTTTTGGTGTGAAACCCGGTATACGGCAGGATTATCATAGGCATACGTGGCGTCGGTGACAACCGCTTCGATCGTCATCGACCCGAGGACTTCCCCTTTTACGGAAGGGTTACTCCCGATCTCCTCATAACCCCTGGAATACAGCAGATCAAAATAGGTCCCCCCGATCTGTCCACGGTTCCATTTCCGCTTTTCGTGAAGAATAAAATCATCAAGAGAGATCTCCGGTCTCCTTTTCCGGTATACGGTCTCCCAGAGGTCTTCACTCATCGGTTCAAGCCGTCCTCCCCTTATCGCCTGTATTAACCGTTCACGCGCAACAAACCAGTCCCTGCCGTATACAATAAAATCAATGTCAGACGATTCGATCTCCAGCCCACAGAGAAGTGACCCGGTACAGCCCATTGATGAAGCGGGGACCCCAAATATCTCCATCAGCTTTTGCACGCGTTTGTCCCGGGATGCAATGGCCGGGAGCTCTAATTCCGGTTTTAAAACCTGTTTTACATCGGCCGGGGGGACCCGGTGGATGATGTCCAGGTAGGTGGGTTTTTTCTCTGTGATCAGCTGGAATGCCGGCTCGAAATCAAGTTTCTGATAGCGGGCTCCGGACCGGTTAACCCGTTCTCCATGAGGATCTGGTATATACCGCAAAATGCAGCCAATACGGTCTGTATTATCATAGGCTGCAACAGCATACAGCCATCCATCGCGGTCTTCGATAAAATCGCGGAGCCTGACGGGTAGCACCCGGCATCACTCCATGCTGGCTAAGTAATCCCGGACCTCTCCAACACGTGTACCTTCGCGGATGATGGTCCGGTTCACTAAATCCACCACAGTACTCGGTATTCCCGGAAGAAGTCCAGAGTCAATAAGGATATCGTACGTGATGTGGCATTCGCCCGGGGAAGTGGGATCCTTTGCACCGGACTGGTTCGCACTGGTTGCCGTGATGGGTGAATCAAACCGTGAGATAAGGTCAATCGCAACAGGATGTGCCGGGTACCGGATTCCGATCAGCCCGGTTCCCACGGTCAGCATCGCTGGAAGAAACGAGCGTGCCTTGACAATAACGGTCACGGGTCCGGGTAAAAATTTGTCGATAAATTCCTCTTCCTTCGGGCCGATATGAGTGACTGCAGCCATCATGTCCAGATCTGAAACGGCAATCGATAATGGCATGGAGAGGGGGCGGTTTTTTACCTCGTAGACTTTGCGGATCGCGTCTTCTGAAAATGCGTCCCCGCCAAGGCCGTAGATCGTCTCTGTCGGGTAGACAACTAATCTGTCAGTCATGAGGGCTTTTACAGCTTTTTCTAATGTATCCATTCAGAATTCCCTGCCGCGTACCCGGTTGATATCGAATACTGCCTTATTACTGACGTGCATCACGGCAAAAACCCCTGCCTGGATGGGGTCCGTGACGACGAGGTCTGCGTGCTTCGGTACACTTCCTGCCATTTTCAGAGCGATAACCGGGATCCCTGCTTCCCGGACGCGGTCGACCGCGGTAGAAATCTCTCCACCCATCAATGATCCTGCAAGAACGAGGATCGCTGCACGCGGGAGCCTCGCGACTGCATCGACTGCCTGGGCGACGGTCCGTTCACCCACCAGGGGGATGGTATCGACAGAGATCCGTTCACCCCTGATATTATGCCGGTCTGCTTCATTAACGGCACCGAGTGCAACCTGTGCCACCTGGGCCCCACCACCGATAATAATGACCCTGGTACCGAAAATGTTTGAAAAGGGTTTGTAGGGCGTGACGTCTCTCACCGAAGTGATTCCAGTCAGCTCGCCGATCAGTTGCTCAAAGTCGGACCCGCCCTCATACTCAACATATATCTCGGCGAGGCGGTTCATGGGTCCCGCTTCAAAAACTTCCTGGTGTATCATCATGATATTTGCATCATGACGGGCGACCACGGTGGTGATATCGCGGAGCACACCCTGGGTGTTTTCAGCAATAATCCTGATGGCAAAAAGTTCGTGTTCGGATTCAGGCATAAACAGATGCGATAACCGGGGATCGAACCCGGGTTAGAAGCTTGGGAAGCTCCTGTCCTACCGCTAGACTATTATCGCGATAATTTCACAAAAGTATTGGTCTTTTTGACTGATAAAGGTTATTTTATCGGGTTAGATGGTATCCTGCACCAGGGTCCCGGGGTGTCACGCATAGTAAAATAGTACTGGCCTGGTTAATTTTGCTGGTACTGGCAGAGTATCCTTGAATTTACCGGTGTTTTGGTGAATGGAGTTGTTGTAATTCATACATGACCTCCCGGTGATACCCAAGCAGCATATCGCTGATCACACCAAACATGAAAATCTGGAATCCAACGACGACTAACAGAACGGTAAGAACCGTTAGTGGCAGGTGATCAATGCTATGGAACCACTCGAAAAGAACATAGGTCCCGCTAATAATACCTGCAATCATGATGATGACTCCGATTAAACCGAAATAAAACATCGGGTTGTTGCTTTTTGCAAGTTTGTAGATGGTTGTGGTAATTTTAAGGCCGTCGTGGAACGGGTTTAATTTTGTGTTGGTACCCGGCCTTTTCACATACTTGACTGGTATGATTTTGATTTTCTGGTCATTTCTCACGGCTTCTGCCGTAATCTCGGTCTCAATCTCAAAACCTGTCTCTTTGAGATGAAGCTGTTCAAGCGATGCACTGGTAAATGCCCGGTACCCGGAGAGGATATCGGACAAGTATTTTCCCTGGGCCAGTTTGAAAAGGCGATTAATAACATGGTTTCCTAACAAATTCAGCCTTGAAAATGCCTCATTATTATCAGGGATCAGCCGGTTTCCTATTACCTGGTCATACCCTTCTGAAAGCGGGAGGAGCATTTGTTCTGCATCCTGCGGAGAATATGTCCCGTCCCCATCGAGCATGAGGATGTACGGTGAGTCGATATTCCGGAAAGCTTCTATCAGCGCGTTCCCCTTACCCTTTTCAGACTGCACCACGACCCGGGCACCGGATTCCAGGGCGATATCCCGTGTTGCATCACGGCTGTTTCCATCCATGACGACGATATTGAAGTAACCCATCTCTTTGAATTCAGAAATAAGGCCCCCGATGGTCGGAGCCTCATTTAACGTAGGGATAAGGATGCAGACCTCATCTTTTTCAATACTCATTCAATTACTATATTAGATTCATCGACATAAGTGCTTTCATGCATATCTCCAAAAAAGGAATCCGGGCACTAGGTATTGCTGAGAGCTATTCCGGGAGAGAGCAATCTGTTATCTGTGGCGTCGCAATGAGAAAAGACCTGCGGATCGATGGTGTTGGTTTTAATACGGTCACGGTCGGGGGTACTGATGCGACAGATTCAGTCCTGTCCCTGGTAAAAAAACTTGCGAGAAGTGATATCAATGTCCTTCTTCTTGGCGGCTGCGTGATCTCCTGGTATAACATTATCGACCCATCCCGGTTGTGCAGAGAATTAGATTTGCCTGTAATCTGCGTCACCTACGAGGCGTCGGAAGGACTGATCAATGATATTGAAAATCATTTTCCGGGAGATAATGACCGTATTTCGATGTACCACCGTCTTGGTGAACGATTCCCTGTGTTGCTAAAAACAGGCAGGACCGTTTATATCAGATCCTGGGGACTTATTGATGCGGACGCTGCAAAAATCTGTGATGAGTTCACACTTGACGGTAAAATTCCAGAGCCAATCCGGGTGGCACGACTGAGCGCCCGGGCATTCATGCGGTATAACTATAACTTGAAATAAGGACTCCTGAAGGCTTCTGATTTACATCAAACCTGATGCGGTCTCCCGGGTGAAAAGTACCGTCGGTAAAATCTATCATGATCTGTTCGCCCGGTTCCCACCATGTTCCCATGCACCCGGATCCAGCCATGGTCTGAATTCCGATGTGGACTGTCGGAATGAATTTATGCCCATTCATGGTGCTGATACGGCAGTTCATTTGCTGATCATTCCGGTAAAATGATGCGGTAAGAAGGTCATTCTCCAGTCGTTCTGTACCGTGGTGATAGAGAAGTACCCGGCTGTCGTAATTGAGAACTCCTGCTTCGTTCACGCTGTAGACTTTTTTTATTTCAAGAAACGAGGGTGGGTGAAACAGTTCCATGTTCGGCATCTGAAACATCAGGTAGATGAGTGATGCCAGGAGGACCGTAATGGCGATCATCAGGATAACTGCGATTGAATAGGAAGACCCTTCTTCAGGTTGAATTTTTGGGATGATGGGCAACGTATATTGGTACCCGTGTATGCAAGGATTAATGTGTTGAAAGTATTCGCAAAAAAAT
Source organism: uncultured Methanomicrobiales archaeon (assembly GCA_903819595.1). Classification (GTDB taxonomy): domain Archaea; phylum Halobacteriota; class Methanomicrobia; order Methanomicrobiales; family Methanospirillaceae; genus CAIKOD01. The sequence goes on from CAIJED010000231.1 coordinate 8,633, forward strand.
GGATGTTCCTGTTCATTCTAATTCCCATTCCGGATCTTTGATAAAAATGTCGAATAATTACAGCAAATTGGCCTGATATTGGAAGATTCACCATATATTGAATCCCACATAGGAATCCTGAACTCAAGCAAACA
>CAIJED010000232.1 GCA_903819595.1 uncultured Methanomicrobiales archaeon
AATCATCAGAATTATTCGTATCTTGTACGAATACCATAAATCTTATGGTTTGTAAAAAAATTGAATAATGAAAAAAGATACCTTGGAACACAGGATGATGATGGAACGTCAACGATTAAAAATCCCCGATTCAAAACTATTATCAGGGTCGCTCACAGATAAATACCCCATTTACCTTGATGGTGGCAGGACAACCATATTTATTTCGGATAAAAGTAAAGAAGCGGAAACCCGGATACGATATGAGTCGCGAATGGGAAACGGGCTTGTGGTTGCCTCCAAAAATCCAAAATGATAAGACATTCCGAACTTTTCGATAAACCCTCCCCTCACTCTTCAGCTTTTCGTTGTTAGTTATTCTGTGTTCACAGATCGTTTACACTATTCACTGTTCGCCTCCCAGGGGTTCAGTGAAACGTATTAAACATTGATTGAAGGGTTAACAATGAATAGTGCCCGATCAGAAAATATTTATCACCATTGCCTGTTCATAAATTATCCTGCAACAGGGTACCGTTACGATAAAATGACCCGTAATTTTAGGGTTTAAACCTAACAGACGGGATAATATGAAAAACGTACGACATATCACACAAAATGATGCAGTGGATAACAGGCTGGAGATCTCAAACCATCGGGTAACAATTCCCAAGTCAAAACTTTCAGCGGGTTCGGTGGCAGAAAAATACCCGATACTGCTTGACGATGGCCGAACAGTGGTCTATATCGCTGATAAAAGCAGGGAGCGGGAAATAAGGCTGCGGTATGGATTGGATAAGTGAAGTTCAGTTTCAAATAGTATATCAATAAAAGGGGAGACACGTTGAATTATCGGCTGCTTTCCCCACAATATAACCCGCTTTAAAGATATCCGCTCATCATTTTCTTACTCGGTTCAGGCGAACGGGGAAACGATAATGAAGCGCAGGTAAAATGAGGTGTCCTGAAAACCAGGACCGGGCTGATATAACCGAAAATGACCATGGAAAGGGAATGGAGATGCTGCCTCCACCTAATCCCGGACGCATCGAACCGATAGCGCGTAACTCCGTGTGGAGAAATAAGTTGATACGCTGGGATTCACCACATTCAAACCGTGGCTGTAAATCCTTGTACTTCCTGAAGGACTGACGGTGGATGTCGAAATAATCGTGGCTGTAAACCACGGCTGACCGAAGGACCATATTAAATTCTGATACAATATGCCAGGGGTTTTGGCATGAAAACCGTAGAGTGGGTTTGGGTCTAAAATGTTCCAGCCGGCAACCCCGGGACCCTCATAATAATTGATGAGTTCTTCCCATTCCGCTTCTGTTGCAACATGCCATTCGGGAGGACAAAGTCCCTGCCTGCCTTCAGCGGAGGCATTTTCAACCGGCAGGTAGGTCATTAGTTCATCCCACTGGTAAAGGCCTCCCAGCTCGGTGCATTTTGCAGGGTCATTCCCCTGGCAGTATTTTTCAACAACACAATTGTCGGTTTGTGCCAGGTTATTGGGGGTTACAACGCCGTAATTCAGGTTGGATGCCATCCAGCAACGGTGAACAGATCCGGCAATAATCTCAAAGGTCGGATAGGTCTTCATGTCCCTGACATCGGTCAGCGTATTGGTACAGGTAAAGACAGAG
>CAIJED010000233.1 GCA_903819595.1 uncultured Methanomicrobiales archaeon
TGGAGTCTGAGGGTAAGAATGAAATAGTACGAGAGGAACTTTCATTCGTCGCCTCTGGTCGATCGGTTGTCCGACAGGGCAATGCCGAGCAGCTACGCGATAAGGGATAAAAGCTGAAAGCATCTAAGCTTGAAACCCGGCCCAAAAAGAGACTCCGTTGAGGACATGGATAAAAGATCCGTTTGATAGGCTTGGGATGTACGCACGAAGGCAACGACGTGTTCAGTCCGCAAGTACTAACGTCCAATTACTAGTGCTCACCACGTCAAACCCAGACGAAATCCTGAAGTGCAAACCTATTATTCAAATACACACCATATGTATTTGGCGCCTTACACGGCTGCCAAGGTGGCGGAGCGGCCACGCGGCTGACTGCAGATCAGCTACACTCCGGTTCAAATCCGGACCTTGGCTTTGGGTAATAGCGGCCATAGCAGTTGGGGAACACCTGGACCCATTCCGAACCCAGAAGTTAAGCCAACTCACGTAGTCTACGGTACTGAGGTACGCGAGTCCTCGGGAACTTTACTTCGCTGCTATTACCCTTCTTGTATCGAAACAAAGAGGTTTATTTTATTTATCTGCTCAGATGAAGCGTGAGCTTTTGTCTGGTATTACATATCATTGCATCAGAAATGGTTGCATCAGGGTCAAATCTGGATGATATATCGTAATGATCCATAGGATCAAACAATTTTTTTAATTATTATTGAGGCCCGTATGGCTGGTAAGTGATGTTTTATCGCTTTCACGGCACCCACAATGTAATTTTATTTTTCATTCACCATCGAGTTGGTGGTTATTGTTTTCAATATGTATAGTCAATTATCTGGTTTCCACTCATTCTGATACTTGTGATTTATATATCCATGACTATTTTAACACGTGAGTGTCCTGACCAGGCACTGCCAAGAGAATCACACCTGATCTGTCAGGCATCAGCTCGTCCGGATGAGAACTGAATTTTTGTCCCAGAATTGCGTTTATCGGGGCTATTCACTGATACATACCCGGTCCGGGATGCCTGGTCGCTCCCGTGTGCACCTGGTACCCTTTTTTACGTTATACCTCGTATACAACGGGTGGAGATGTCATTGACCGGAGATGTCGAACGAATGACCGAAAGAGAACAGATCATCGAGTGCGTAACGACGTTATTCGTCAGTATTGATCATAAGGACTGGGACGCTGTCAGGTCCTGTTTTACCGACAAGGTCTTGTTTAATACCACCCTGACAGAAGGAAACCCAGAGGTGCTGTCGAGCGACCAGATCGTCCGGGACTGGAAGGAAGCACTGGACTGTCTCGATGCGATACACCACCAGCTTGGAAATTTCCTCGTCACGTTTCACGAAAAGGAAGTAATTGTGTTTTGTTATGGTATTGCCTATCACTATCTTCCGAACAGGTCGAACAGGAATACAAAATTATTCGTGGGGAACTATGACCTTCGCCTCGTCCCACAGGATAGCGGATGGAAAATTAACCTGTTTACGTTTACCTCAAAATTTGTTGCAGGAAATCTGAAACTCGGGGAATGACCTGGTAATTTTTTTTAACTGTCCAGGTAGTCCGTTTATGAGTTAACCGCGGTTAACGGGTCATAGCCTGGTGGTAGAAGATGACTGAATTTTATCAAGGTCGCCATTCCATTTAAACATGAATATTTATAGATGCAGCCATCTATGATGTTTGGGAGCATTTGTCATCATGATTAACCTGTTGATTATTCTGCTGGTCATTGCCGTAATTTTTGTTATTCTTGGCGTAATTGGGAAAATCGCATGGACGATTCTGAAATGGATTATTATTATCGTTGTGATTGGGATGATACTGTCCTGGTTCATCTGACCGTGGTGAAGGAACAGAGCGAATGGCTGAAATAATGGGTGGGGTCAGCCGATAAAGAAGAAAAAATTACTATTTTCCATACCGTAAAACGCCCGAAATATGAGGGTGGATTCCGGTAAAAAGATACTGCCTTCATTACCGCATTACAAAAAACAGGTATCTGAAGGAATATGGCGGGACGAAAGATGCCTATGCCTTTCGGTTCCGGTGATCGGAAATACATCGGTAACAGCCGTAGGATCGGAATAGTTATGCCGTGTTCCATGATTTCCAGGGATACTTCAGGAGATAGATCAGCACTCCTGCAATAATAATCAGGAATGGTAACAACTCGAGCGTCGCCTGCAGGGAATACAGGTCCGCAAGGTAACCGAAAACCGCCACGCCAAGGCCCCCGGCACCGAGTGCAGCGCCAAGCATGAGCCCGGATGTGAATGCAACCTTTCCCGGTACCATCTCATGGGCAATCGCGACTGTCACGGCAAACCCTGACCAGAGGGCGAAACCAAAAACCAGGAGCGAGAGTACCGATGGAAGTCCGCTGGTGAACATAAAACCGTAAAAAGAAGGTATCGCAAGGGCAGTACCCGCAATGACGAATTCCTTGCGTCCGAACAAATCAGAGAGATAACCGCCGGCGAGCTGCCCTGCAACTCCTGCAAGAAGCATCGCCGATATCAGGATATCTGCCGATATCAGGTCAAGTCCGCGACTCATCAGGAAAGAAGGTAAAAAGGCGAGTGCACAGAAAATTGCCCAGGCACGAAATGTCGAGGCTGCAAACAGTGTCATCATTGGCCGGTATATTGCCAGCGACACTTTTTCCAATGGGGCTCTGTTGATAGTGCGGGGTAGTCCTTTTTTTGCGGGAAACGATCTCCTGAGGGCAAATGCCATCAGCAACGCAGGAATGACCA
>CAIJED010000234.1 GCA_903819595.1 uncultured Methanomicrobiales archaeon
CCGGTACCGGATGCTCTGTGATTTCCAATTTGCTGAAAGTAGTACTATTATTAAAGTTTTTATTTATTATACAAGGGTTATTTTGATTTTCAGCACCCTTATCCTCATTTGCGACTCTTTCAGCAGTTGCTGAAAACGTGCTGAAAGTTGCTGAAAGTGCAGTAAGTGATGGATTGTCATTATTGTCTCCGTCCTTGTCATCGTTCCTCAGCCATACGGCCCCGCCTGCAGACCAGAGGCGATATACATCGAAATTGAACTGGTACGCATGGGTCCTTCTCCGCACACTTCTGCCTGTGTCATCTTCGCTTACAACGGTCCGGTCAGTGAAGCTGATCGCCGGACACTTATCGAGAAGTCCTGAGTACGTCTGGCCCCTGCAATTGTATCCCTGGAGGGCCCGGTGGACTGACTGGTAGGAAAGGTTCGTTGCCTCCTGGAGTTGCTGGATGGTAAACTCCACATCCCCTCGCTTCGAGATGACGACGAGCATCTCTGCCTCCCGCCTGGTCAGCTTTGTCTCCTGCCCGCCTACCGATCCATTCAGCTGCCCGAACAGGATTGCAGCCGCGTAGAAATCCTCGAGCGTGGCCACAATATACGACCCGCCGGTCTCAAGCGGACACCGTTCCCGCTGCATAGAGAAGAGCAGGGCATGGGCCTTGATGAGCGAGTAGAACATCTCCGGGTTCCGGCGGTTCGCCTTTGACTGGAACTCGACGCGGGTCGAATACGGGATCACCACGTGCAACCGCTCGCGCCCGAGAATCTCCCACATTGCCCGGCAGGTAAGGACCTCGGGCCGGGTGATGTTGAGGTTTTCAGGGACTTCCCCTTCCCGCTTTGCCATCTCTACCAGGACCGCTGCGTCCTGTTCAGGAGAATCATCGATCCAGCAGGTGAGCATCCGGTTGAATACCTGGTCATCACCTGACCCCTCGACTTTCGCTATCCACCAGATGCAACGCTCGGGAATACTGCATACCATCGACTTTCGTTCCTGGCTGACTGTCCGGTAGTTGATCGGTTTCCTGAACGACGAAGTGGCGCCTTTCAGGATCTCCTGCATGTCTTCCGACAGCAGTTTATCATCGAATACAATCGCGGTCCCGGGCTTCAGGTCGTCCATGTAAAACAGCGCCTTGTTCGACATCGCCCCTTCCAGCCGGAACCGCTCCGGGACCTGGAGGAGTATCTTGTTGAACGTGTCGCTCTTCCCCTTCCCCGATTCGCCGCTGACTGATACATGGAGGCCGTTGTTGTTGTCCACATACCGGGAAGCAAGGCTGACAATCAGGCATTCGGCGGGGACTTCATCACCCACATGGTCAAGGGAGAACGTGCCAAGCATGGCTTTCAGTGGGTCTCCGTGCTGCAGCACCGTCATGGCCTCATCGTAATGCGGGATATCCGCAATGGCGGTAGCTGAGGATGGGATCGGCGGGGGCCCGCCTGGTGGCCGGGGTTTACTGCTGGTTCTACGTTCCACCGCTGGTTCGTATTTCTCACGAAAATCATCCCAACGTTGAACCCCGCCTCCACATGAAGCATGCTTACAGGCAGCGAACAAACCCCCGTCATGAAACTGAATTGCATACGCACCGTCTTTGTGGGCAGATGAGAACGGGCACTCGTCGAGGTTGTAAAGTATCCCCCCTTTGATGTCTTTCTGGTTCGCTACACCGATCCCATGCTGGCCGAGCCATGTTGGGAGGTTAAACCTGGTACCAGGCTGGCTTCCGGCCTTGGGCCGGGCCGCTGCCGGTGCAGCGGGGGCGACCGGGAGGGTGCCGGCCAGCCGTTCGAGTTGTTCGGTACTTACCACCTCGATACATTCCGGGCTAGTTATTACCCGGGACCTTCGGTGAGGCCGGGTCTTTGTGTTGTCACCCTTTCTGCTCACGGTCCCGTAGAGTTTCCAAATCCGTGCAGCGTTGTAATTCGCCGTATCGATATTGGCAAGATCGTCAGAGAATAGTACGGAAAGAGTTTCCAGGCAATGCTTCACGAGATCAAGGGATGCTGGATCATTCGGCAGGTCAATACGATAGAGCAGGTGTGCGCCATTCCCTGAGTCTGCTACCAGTGGTTCGGGGAACCCCCATTCAGTAAGGAAATCCCCGATTATTCCAGCCCGGTCAATTGCTGCCTGGTGCTCTTCTTCGGTGGACGACACGCCGGAGATCCGGACCGGGTCGATGTCAATCGGCAACCATCGCCGCCGGATAATATCAGCGTCTGCCGTGGTCGCATCCTTCTTTCCCAGCCGCATTTTTATCCGGTTTGACCGCCTGGATAACAGCGATGAATTCACTTCGTTCAGGGTGGCATAGATCCCCTGAATACTCTGCACGTCATCAAGCACCGATACTTTTTTTACCAGTTCTTCGTATGAATCGAAGTAACCAGATGCAATACCATCATCGGTTATTGCCCGGATTTCTATTACCTGGTTAGGTGTGAACAGTATCGAAATGCCTGAGGTGAGGTCATCGGGCATTATCCCCCGTTTCGGGTCGATCGCCTTGTCTGTCAATGGTCAGACAAAACCCGTGCGTCTCATTCATAAACTGTTGGGGATAAGCTGTGAAGCAAAGGCTCCCTTTGCAGAATACCGATCCATGGGAGTCGGAAATGATCGGGCATATCTTTGTTTTCATCCAGGTATCAGGCGGTTCACATGCCATGATCAAGGACCTCGCTGATGCCGTCGGATAAAATTGAATAGAAATGCCAGCCTTTGAGCGGGGCCCATACCCATAGTTCAACATCGGCCTTGATGGGTCTCGACATTTCCCTGAGTGTCCGGATGACACTTGCGTATTCCCGCTCGACCAACAGTGTCCTGCCGTGGTGCCTGCTGTTCCGCTTCACCTGGATGAGGAGCGGGTGCCCGCCATCCTGCCACGCAACCAGATCTATTGGTGTGTGAGATCCGGCACTGCGGACGACCTGGTATCCATGGCGGATCAACATTTCGCGGGCGAGATACTCAGTATCCCGGCCACGTGAATAATTCGATTGGGCTGGCATGCGGGTCAGCCCATCGATATCGCAATGAGTGGCGAGGATACGATCTCCCCGGAAGCTACCAGGACAAACGATTTCCGCGAAATGTGGTAACTGCCTGATCCGGTGCAGATGATGATGCCGAGTCTCGAAGGGGTTTGATAAATAATTGACGTGCCATCAATAATGCTGCTTTGTTGTCTCAGGGGGATTTGCCGACCGAAAAATAATAGCTCGCGGATCTCTTCCCGCGAGAGAGGGTAAAGGCCGCCTTGTGTTTCAAGGGCGGTTTCACCGTTGCTACACGCTCTTATACTGCTCGATGTGTCAGACATGTGATCACCGGGCCAGTGTAGGAAAGTTTTTGTCTGATGATAACATCAGCTGTACTGATCCTGCCCTTGTCTGAATTGATGTTTTGGTAGACTCTCTTATGATAGGGTGGATCACCTTGCTATTCTGCATTCGTTTTCCTCCACGTACTTAAAATGTCCTAGTTTCACGAAGAAATCGCAGATGCCAAACAATCCGGATCGGATCTCGTAGGCCCTGGCTATTTCGTGTGTTATAGGTTTAGGCTCGATATCAGTGTTCATCATATTTCACCTCAATGCGACAACCAAATTAAAAACAGGGGGCATTTGTCCCAGTGAACGGTGTTGTCGAGATCATGATTGTATGCCGTCTGGGTTTAAAATGAATTGGGTTTGGTGAATTTTTGCAACTTAATCGCCGTCTGTTTTAGCCGAAGCAATCGAATCAATGTACTTCTTCAATGAATCCCCGTGTTGAACAATGTATTTCGCAATTTCCTCAAGCTTCATGATACCCTCTGCATCAAGCGGTTCTCCGCAGGTGTAGCACGTCGAAGCAATCGGGGGATTAATTGTCGAGCAGTGTTGACATTGCCGGGGCCGGATACCACTTTCTTTTTCTTTTTCGTCGGTTTTTACAATACCATACACCCGTGCAACCTCAGTATCAATATCCTGCCCGGTCATGTGCACGTACGTTCGCCACATCGAGGTATCGGGCTGGCCCCACATCATCATCTTGATGGCTGATTCCTGCATCCCGTCCTTTATCAGGTGAGTAATTCTCGAATGTCGGAATATGTGGGCGGTTACGTGCCGTGTAATCCCTGCACGCACAACGATTCTCTGGATCCGTTTGGATATGGATGCGTGGGTGAATGGTTCGCGCAGCCCATTCACAAAAACAAGGGCATCGCTTGACGGGTCGCCCGGGTAGTCGGCTTTCCAGACCTTAAGATATTCTGCAGCCATCATTACCCTGACGTGCCGGTAGTATTTTGTTTTAAAGAGTACCCCGACCGAAGCACCACCCCCAACAAAACTGATGTCACCCCAGGTAAGCGTCGCGATCTCGCCAATGCGGAACCCACCTTCATAGAGTAACAGGACCATCGCCCGGTCACCGCTCCTGTCACATGCCTTCATTATCAAGGTGATTTCGTCGGTGGTCAAAAGGTCGGTGGCCTTCTTTGTCACCATGTCTTTCGGCGGATTTTTTATCCTGGTGATCTTCTTTTCCGGGATATTGCTGTATCCCTCTTCGATCATCCAGAGGATGAATTGCTTCAGGATGATGACATGGTCAGCAATGGTGTTCTGCTTGAACGGTTTGTTCCTCGCGCTGACCCCGTTCTTCAGGGCCTCAATGCCAGCGTAAATATCCACAATGCCAAGCTCGCGGAACTGGTCGATAAAGCGACGCCAGCTGACGAGCGTGTAGGTCAGTTTGTTGACTCGCCCAGGTGAAAGGTTGGCTGACGATCGGCGTTCATTAAGAAATTCTCTGATGGTATCGGCATCAACCTTTGTGATGGTGCCCGCAACGAGAGCGGTGTCCAAAGAATTATTGGAATATTCTGGTCTAACCGCAGAGAAGTATCCTGGCGGCATTGATGTTCGGGTAGGCATAATGGAACATTGCCATCTCCCTTAATTAAAAACAGTGTGTGGGGAATCGAACTTCTTGTCCCAGTGCTGCTATGGGGATTCGAACCCCAGTCGCGAGCGTGAGAGGCTCGCATGATTGGCCGGACTACACTATAGCAGCGCCTTATGATAAAGTTGCTTTAACTACTTGCTATTACTCGTAAAAATAGGTTGTGGAACATGCAGCCAGAAATGGGTAAAAAAACGGGCGGGGCCATCAGTAAATTGGTGTCCCTTCCGTCTCTGTGATCGTCTTGAATGCGGCGATAAACTGCCTGGTAACCGGCCCTGGTTTTCCTGTTCCAATACTCCGGCCATCGATAACGGTAATAGGTGCGACTTCCGCCGCCGTCCCGGTAACAAAAACTTCATCAGCGGTATACAGGTCAAAATACCCCATATTCTGTTCCTTCACCGTGATCCCCATCGTCTGGGCAATTTCAAGGACTACTGCCCGGGTGATCCCACGGAGGTTGTTGATGGTTGGCGGGGTGACAATGATCCCGTTTTTCACAACAAATATATTATCCCCTGAACCTTCGGAGAGGTAGCCATTTGTATCAAAAATAATTGCCTCGTCGCCACCCTTGTAATTTGCCTCAATTTTTGCGAGGATATTATTCAGATAATTGAGACTCTTAACATTGGGCGGCAACGCACTGGCATCACTTCTTCTCACCGAAACGGACACACCAACGAGACCTTTTTCATAGAGGTCGCCGTACATCGCGCCCCATTCAACTGCAATACAGATGACTGTGGCCTTCTCACATTTCCGGGGGTCAAGCCCAAGGTCGCCCACTCCCCTCGTGATAATCGGGCGGATATATCCATTTTTCAAATTATTCTTTCGTAATGTATCAATGATGACCTTTGCCATCTCTTCCTTTGAAATTGGCACGGCAAGATCGATGGTCTTTGCGGAGTCATAAAGCCGGTCGATATGCTCCATCAGACGAAAAACCCTGCCGTTGTATGCACGGATCCCTTCAAACGCACCATCGCCGTACAGGAGTCCGTGATCAAACACCGATATTTTTGCCTGCTCCCGCGGCAAAAACTGGCCATCAATATATATTAGCATATTGTACTAGTGTACATTTTCTAGTATTTTTTACCTCTGAATGACAGGTTGTATAATTCCCGGACATCACACACCCTGTGACAAAAAAGGGAAAGAAGCTGACCGGGATCAAATGGACAGAGATCGCCTGGTCCTGAATATAACCTTTTGTTCAGGAACGGTTCCGGCATTTTTCTACGAAATGCCGGAACATCCGGATACCCGCTACTGGGTGGAGGTGTGTATAACTGCCAATGGTCTCTGCCGAAACGGCACCATCATTCATTCCTTCGATACCGGTACCCCGGGTCAGCTTGTATGCATACCGGGTACCAGGGGCCAGGCAGACATCGGAATAATGGAATTCATGGCCTTTGAATGTCCCGGCACCCAGCGGGCAGCTGGCGGAACTCTCGCCTTCCACGTAGCTGACTACGCGACGCGCAGGCATCCGCGTTTCCCCATCAAAAACACCCGCCATTTCATATAACCGTTCACTTGAATGGCCCTGCCATCCGGCCATCAGGCGGATACGCTTTGTCAGGTACATCAGTCCTCCACACTCGGCGTAGATTGGAATGCCGTTTTGGGATCGTTCAAGGATCGCCTCTCTCATCCGGGTGTTGGATTCAAGATCGGGCAGGAAGAATTCCGGGTAGCCTCCACCGATCATATATCCATCAGCATCAGGTAGACGGTCCCGGATCGGGCTGAATGGCACGACTTCTGCCCCGAGAGCGGGCAGGACATCAAACAGGTCGGAATAATAAAAATTAAACGCCTCGTCACGAGCCACCGCAATACGGGTATCGGGCACATGTTCTTCGCGGAAGAATGGCACCTCTTCCGGAAGACCCGGGACTTCAGCAGCGATACCGGACAGTGCATCCAGTGATACATGCTCTCCAATCAGCCCGGTTACACGTGATATCCGCTGTTCGAATTCAGAATTCCCCTGGCTTTCCAAGTAGGGCACGAGGCCGAGGTGACGCATGGTGAGTTCCATCTCCTCCATGCGTGGAATGGCACCAATCACCGGGATCCCGGAATAATGCTCAATCGCAGAGATGGCTTTATCTGCATGCTTTCTCCCCATCACGTTATTGAGGATCACGCCCCTGATTTTTACATCCGGTGAAAATGCCTGGAAACCTTTTACAATGGCGGCTGCACTCCTGGTAATACTCCGGGCGCTGATGACCAGGACGACCGGAAGGTCAAGAGCACGGGCGATCGCCTCAGTACTGCCACTATCTGTTAAGGCCTCTGCACCTTCGAACAAGCCCCGGACCCCTTCGACCAGGGCAAAATCCGCACCCTGACACCCATGTGCAAATATCCCCGATACTTCCTGAGGTGACATGACAAAACTGTCAAGGTTCCGGCATGGCCGCCCTGTCACACCTGTCAGATAGGAAGGGTCGATATAGTCCATCCCGGCCTTGAAGGTCTGCACAGTCATCGTGCGGGAAAGGAGAGATGAAAGTGCCAGTGAAATGCTCGTCTTTCCGCAGCCGGACCGGTCCCCTGATATCAGGACTGCTTTCATGCGAGACTCCGGAGAACTGCCCCGAACTCACTTTCCACTACGTGCCGTACGCCGAGCGTTTTCGGGTGGAGGTCAATCTCAACCACCACAAACTGGTGACCGATCTCTTTTAAGGGTGCGACCTGCCGGGGCCCGTTTGTAATTGAATAACAGCAGATGCCTTTCGTATATAAGGGTGGAATGGCGTGGGGGACACCTGCGATGAGAGCAAAATCAGGAGCAATTTCCACCATCCTCTGGCCAAGGGTGTCTCCGTTTGCACCATATTCATCAAGTGCCCCAATCATTTCGAGTGGGACTGCGGCGTCTCTGAATGCGTTTCTGATCCGTTCAGCATCGCGTCTCACCTTTGGGAGGCCTCGTTCTTCGATGTTCGCAATGTACCGTATATCCGCATCCGGGCAGACTTCATGGAGTGCGAGAAGTTCGTCGGCGAACATGTATGCGGTTTCTTTTTTCGCGTTCAACACCGCCACACCCCGTTCATCATTTTTAACCCGGCGAAGGAGGTCATCTGCGACCATATGCTTCAGATCCCCGCGTGACGGCTCGATGTAGGGCTGGCTCGCGGCCCCGCGGAGGCGTTCGACCTCGTTTGCCTTTGCTAATACGTATCGCTGCCGCTCCAGTTCTTCCACACTAATCCAGCCTGCCTCTGCTGCCGGGACCAATGTGGCAATCACCCCGTCGATATTTTCAGGGTATCCTGCGTGGATGTCGATGGCGATGGTCGGCGTAGTGACCCCGGAGTCAATTACCGCTGACTGGAGGTCTTCACCAATAATCATCGATACACAGGTCCCGACGACGGCCATCCTGCCCGGTGAAAATTCTTTCTCCGCATACTGCAGGGCAGTTACCAACGGGTCATGTCCACCAAAAATAAATTCGTTATCCGCAAGGGAGGTGGTCAGTACCCGTAGCCCGTCCTCTTCCAGGAGTCGGGCATGTTTGAAGGAACAACCTGACGGGCCGTGCAGGATGGCAACGTCCACTTCGAGATCACGTGCCGTATACAGTGCGGCAACAATCGAACTCGGCCTTGGCTGCATGTATTTGATGTTCGTCACCTCCATGATTTTACTGCAAGCACCACGCAGGCCTCATTTGGACCTACGAGTGCTACGGACTTCCATTCATCGAACGATCTGATGTGGGTCAGCCTGCCCGTTTTCTGGTATCTGCTTAGAGAAGACGCCATATACTCGCTCCTGTACTGTTCTCCAACAATAATCACCCGTTCAGGCCTGACCACATCAATGGTCCGGACAATTTCATCAGGTGCGAAACCTTCACACACGGCATGATCTTCCTGCCCGATCACCAGGATAAGCTGATCGTCACCTGATATCGAACGTGCATAGCGGCAGGCGTCGATGGTGGTCTCCCGTCCGGTACCGCTGTTTGCATTGTCAATAACGGAATGACCCTGTTCGATAGTAACTGCCATTCTGCCAGGCAACGCGCAAAAACTTCCGAGTGCGCCGGGGTCGAACCCAAGCATGCACGCAGCGGCCGATGCCAGCATCAGCGGTGTTTTATAACCTGAAAGGCAGAGGAGTGGGTTTTCAAACGATCCTGTAATGGACTGATAATGATACTCGCACCGTTCCTTATCAATTCTGACGATCGTTTCTGCATGAACCACGTCTTCCCGGGATGAACAAACACCCGGGGCAACGAGCAGGCGCCGGGCATTTGCTGCAGAATCCATCTTTATCGAAAGAGCTGACTTCTTCTTTGCCGCACAGCGGTAATCAAGGTCAGAAGTAATGATTGCCAGGTTTCCGGTTGCGGTGACGCCTAGTGACTCTTCCGCCACAAGCCAGCCGCCCAGTTCGTTTGCGGCTTTCACCACGGAGAGCAGCGACGCAGGTGTAATACTGTGCCTGAATAATCTCTCTTTCCCGGGGTACCGGTATGTCCCACCCGAAGTATGAAGGATTCCACACCCTGGTAAAACATGGGCAATCGCATGTGCCGTTGTTGTTTTCCCCTGTGCACCAGTGATCTCGATCATCAGTGGGGGTATATGGTCACCGAGGATCCATTTCACTGCTTCATGATGAGAGATCCGGGGGGTGTCCTGGAATTGCTGCAGGATTAAATGGTCCGGGTCAAGGTGCACAGGGACGATCATACGGTCATAGGACTTCCTCAGAATGGGTGAAATTTCCCCTGCAGCGGTCCCCAGGTAGACATCTATCATGTCCACGTGATGTCCGAGTGCCACCAGGGCATTACCTATTTCTGTACCGCCATGGATGGTATCAAGGACGAGGATGTCCATTTTGAGTTTCAGATCAGGGCTAATGCGTTCCTGGCATTCTTGGCCATCAGGTCTGCAAGGAGCGGGTCTGATCCAATAGGCTCTGCGTACACAAGTGGGATCTCCCGGCCATTCAATACGAATGTCCCTTTATTTGTCCCTTCGGGGAGACCGATCAGACCGGGGATATCTTTGACGATATGCACACCTTTGGCAAGGAAGAGTGGGACAACGACAAGTGCATCGATCTTTTCCTTTTTGAACTCATCAAGACTCTCCTCGATACTGGGGGAGTTCATATTCATGAAGGCGCATTTCACGACGTACTCGGGGTGTCTTTCCTGGACAATTTTCCCGGTAGATTCAACGAGCTCCTGGTTGTAGGGGAGTTTGCTTCCATGCCCTACGAGTAACATTCCCTTCCTTTCCATACCTTAAATACTGGTGTCGCGAATCTTAAAATTGTTACCAAATTATCCGTATATCCACCAACAGCGAATATTTCCTGTTAGTTTATCGCAATACCGTGAATTTACTCATATTTCATGAAGAGAAAAAAGAGCTGCCGGTGACATGGATCTGTACCTGCGACATTCCGGAACAATAAAAATACCCGACCTGTGGAATGTAAAACCTGTTTCCTGGTAGTCAATTGCATACCCGGTTTCCGGTATTGAAAACAAAATATCGTCCTCGGTTCGACGTGGGTCTTCACTTGGTTACTACGGGGCATCATGGTGAAAGGAATAACACATCAATCTTTGGCGCGTTGGTGGGAAAATTGTTTAACCCTCGTATATTCTGGCGATATTTTAAAAATGGAGGGGATTTTAATTTTTTTTAGAGAAACTGGAGATGACGGTATCGCCCAAAGGAATTTTGCCTGTGACTTTCAATTGATATGAATCCATGATGGAGCACTTTGAGAGGTTCGGACTTCTGATCAATAACCAGGTAGTACGGACCCCCGTTACAATCGCTTCTATGGCGGGGATTGTCGACGCAGAATACGTGCGTGCCCGTGAGAAGCACATTGGTCTCGCATTTATCGGAGGGTATTCCATCGATGAACCGGTAATAAAGGCCAGTAAACTGATGGCGCTCCAGGGGAGGCAGGAATTCATCCATGAAGATGTCATTGCTGAATTGAAACGCCAGGTCTCCTGTATGACCGGAAGTGACGTCGTACTGGGAATTAACATGAGGGGTTGTTCACCTGCATCTTTTGCATCCGTCGCTGAAGAGCTGGGTGATGGGGTGGTCTATGAAATTGATGCTCACTGCCGCCAGCAGCCGGTGATAGAGGCGGGGTCCGGAGAATATTACCTTAAAAATCCGGGTGCCCTTATCGAAACCGTAAAAGTCCTTAAACTTGCCGGGGTGACGGTATCTGTAAAAATCCGGGCTGGCGTGTCCAGTGATGACCGCGCATTGGCGAAGGCCCTGTGGAAAGCAGGGGCAGACATTCTGCATGTTGACCTCATGGATCTCGGGGCCCTGAAATGCAAACAGATCCGGAACAGCTGCCCTGCCCTTATCATTGCAAATAACTCGCTAAATACGTTTGACCGTGTAAAAGACATGTTTTCGCATGGTGCCGACCTGGTCTCGCTCGCAAGAAAATCGGATGAAAGGACATTATCCGGGCTCGATGCGGCAATTACCCGGTATACCGATGAACAGGGCTGGTATAATTCGCCCAAACAGCTCTGCCGTGGCGGGGATATCCGGGCTCTTACCTTCTGCTGCATGCCTGTCAAAAACTGCCCCCTGATCCCCACGCTTGACAGCCTCGGGATCAAGCGGGACGAATATATCCGTCTGAAAGAAGGGTCAGTGAAGGGCACTCCGCTTGAAGGTGGGAAAAATACCTGTTTTGGAAGCCTTGGATGGTGTTGCAAGACCTCGTCGCCGTGCATGTTCCGTGATATGACAATTCAGCAGGAAAAAATTTCCAGCAAGGAATATATGCGGTTGAAACGCCAGCTTTCAGAAAAGATTATTCACCATATTTATTATGACCGGGCAGAGGATGACGCCTGCTGAGCAGGCACAGCTGGCAATGATGCTTGAGGTCACCGCGTTCCCGAAGCCAGGGAACGTAGACCGTTGTCATGATTACCCGGATACGCGTCTTGAACATTTTCTTGCCTCGGTGATATTCGTTCAGCCTTCACTGGCAATGGCATCGGAACCGGGTGCCCGAACTGGTGCCCTCATCAGGGATGCGGTTGCACGCACCAATGTCCATTCCGGTGGGAATACTCATTTTGGAGCCTTTCTTCTTATCATTCCCCTCATCATGGGTGGAGATATTGACGGTGCGATAAAAGTTGTCCGTCAGACCACGGTGGATGATGCCGTCGAATTTTACCAGGCATTTGCGATGACCCAGGTAAGAGTACTCTCTTCTGATACACTGGATGTGAATGATCCAGCCGCACTGGACATGATCCGGCAACAGCACCTGACCCTGTATGATATCATGGAACATTCCGCAGGAAATGATATGATCGCAAGGGAATGGATTAATGGTTTTCAGAAGGTACGGATCGGGGCTGACCTTCTTAAGGGTCATGGGCATGGAAGAAATTCCATTGTACAGACATTCCTCGACCTGCTTTCTTTTGAGCTTGATACATTTATCATTAAAAAGCACGGGAAAGAGATCGCAGAGAAGACGATGATGAACGCCCGGGAGGTGAAGGACGGCCATCTCGACCTCACGATGTTTGACCGGTCTTGCATTGATGCCGGGATAAATCCCGGATCGACTGCTGATATCATGATTGGTTCACTCTATGTGGCACTGGGGGAAGGGTGGCAATGGGACTCCTGAATGACGGGATTAATGAAGTCATTGTAACGACACACCATAATGCGGCCCCGATAGGGATTATTTCGAGGAACGAAAAGCTGCGCATGACCCTGTATCACGGTTCCCACACGGCAGAACAGGTGATTTCCGGTGGCTGGGTCGTCGCGAACTTTTTGTTCGACCCGGTTATCTATGTAACCACCGCGTTTGATGACCTCCCTGCAGCGGCTTTTATGGAAGAAACGGCGGGTAACTTCACGGTAGAAAGGCTTTGCTCCTGCGAAGCATGGGGAGCTTATCAGGCAACGGTCGAACGGACGACCAGGGAGAGCCTGCTCGTATCACTTCTGCCCCTGCGCGAAGAGAAAGAAGACCTCCTGTTACACCCGGTAAACCGGGGTTTCAACAGTATTATCGACGCCACAGTCCATGGGACACGGTACAAAGTGACCCGTGACCCGGAATTACGGGATCTGATCGGGTACCATGCGGGAATCGTAAAAAAGTGCGGCGGGCCCCGGGAAAAAGAGGCACTGGCACTTCTTTTTGATTATATTGACTATCCCTGACAGTTTCCGGATGATGTGGAATGAAGTTCCCATCGTAACGGCGTTTTACGGATAATAAAAACAGGGGGGTGATATCAACAAACTCGGGGGACCGGGTCGCCGATGGGTGGTTCAATAAAGCGCTCTCCGCCGATCGGGGTCTCCATGATGACGCCGGAACCTTTTGTGACAATTCCCACAATTGCCGCATCACGACCATACTTATGGGATTGTAGCGCGGCCAGGATGGCATCTGCGTCGGCTTCGGGCACGCCCATCACTACTTTTCCTTCGTTTGCTACCTCGAGGGGGTCGATGCCAAGCATACCTGCAGCACTGCGAACACTTTTCCGGAATGGAAGTGCTTCTTCATATATCCGTACCCCTGTCCCTGACTTTCTTGCCATTTCATTGATAGCGGATGCAAATCCTCCCCTTGTCGGGTCTTTCATCGCATGAATATCTCCGGCACCAAGGGCTCCCTTCACGAGGCCCCAGATAGGTGCGACATCGGAACGGATCTGCTCCCCGAGGTCAAAGCCCTCGCGGTGTGCGAGGATTGCAATGCCGTGATCACCAAGAGTCCCACTTACGATGATCCGGTCACCTTCAACGAGACCGTTATCACGGACAATTTTTTCTGCCACCCCGATTCCCGCAGTATTGATCATAATTCCATCGAGTGCACCCCGCTCCATCACCTTCGTATCGCCGGTGACAAGGTTTGTGCCGGCCTCGCCAAGGGTCTCGTCCATGGAAGCAACGATCCGTTCGAGGTCACTGACCTCAAACCCTTCTTCAATGACCATACCGCAGGAGAGGGCAACAGGAGATCCCCCCATCATGGCGAGGTCATTTACAGTCCCGGCAATGGCGATACGTCCTATATCTCCACCCGGGAAAAAGATCGGGCGCACGATATGCGAATCGGTAGTGAATACAATATTCTTACCTCCGATTGGAAATACTGCACCATCATCCAGGGATTCAAGCCCGATTCCGCCGGCATTATTGTGTGTAATCTTTGTGAGGACACGAAGTAGTTCTCCCATCACTTCGCCTCCGGCCCCATGCATCATTGAGACTTTCATTGGTCAGTCCACCTCTACCTGGATATTTGAGACAAGGATCTCTTTTCCTTTGACAATTTCCGGTAATGCCCCGCATACCGGGCAGACATAGAGGGTCGTCCCCTCATATCCGCAGGCACACGCAACCTCCGGGGTAATCGTATGGGTTTCAAGTGTTACCCCCTTAAAAAGCGGGTCGTCTTCTGCAATTGCACGGAACAGGAACTCCAGCTGGTCAGGATTGACCATTGCCATCTCGCCGATATCGATACATATCAGCTTCACCTGGATTGCTTTGTGTTCGAGTGCCGCTTTCCGTGCCGTTGCATAGATATCATATGCAATACTGTATTCATGCATCCGGAAATACTCCTGTTCTATCCTTAGTTATATACCCATTCTCTGGTGATAAAGACGGGCCACCGCTGGTGTGCAAATCTTTGGCCAGGGGTTGTTCATCCTTTCCATCGCGTCCGTTTATTCAAATACCTTCGCAGGTACATAAGACTGTACTTCTATGTTTCCGGGTCTCCCTGATTTTTTCATCCATATTGACAGGACCATTCCCCTGATGACTGAAACGTATGGTCTTTTTGTCTACGCCATATTTTTCACCATGATCCTTTTTGAGACCGGGGTCATCATTACCCCGTTTCTGCCCGGGGACTCACTTTTATTTGTAGCAGGGATGGTCGCATCATTTGGAAGTCTTAATGTCATATGGCTGGTGTTCACGTTCCTTGTTGCGGGAATTGCCGGGGATTGCTTAAACTACTGGATTGGCAACCATATCGGTCTCCGGGTTCTGCAGAAACGTTTCCCGTCAATTGTCCGCAAAAAATACATCAGTCGGACCTATGGCTTTTTCGAGCGGTATGGGGGAAAAACAATTTTCTTTGCACGTTTCATCCCGTTACTGAGAACATTTGCCCCATTCCTTGCCGGTGTGGTCTCCATGGACTACCGCAGGTTCATTTTTTTCAACATCGCAGGGGCGATCATCTGGTCAATCCTGTTGACAATGGCCGGTTATTACCTGGGGTCAATCCCGATTATCAGGGATAACCTATCCTTGATTATTACCCTGTTCATTATCCTGACCGTGATATCGATTATTGTCTTCGCGGTGGGATTGATCAAAGCAATCGCAGATGGGAGCTCCGATTAAAGAGAGGATGTCATCGGACCGGTGCAGTACGCTGCCGGTGAGGAACCTGGAAAATTTTTTAAAAAAAAAGATGGTATTGATACAGGCAGGGGGAATTCAGGGGCCCCTATTTCGGTAAATGAACGACACCAAGGCCGATGTTATCGACCTTTGTCCTGATGGCGATCTTCAGCCCGATCGTACGAAGTGCAGATTCTACAAAGTCCTCGCTCCGGTTTGTGATGATGGCAATTGCCGGTCCGACCGAACTCATGCCGACAAACTCAAACCCTGCATCACGGAGCTGGCTCATATAATGGTAGATGGCGAAACTATGGTGTTCCACTTCTGCCCGTTTTGAACCCCTGAACTCGATCTCCCAGATGACATCGCCCACTTTTTTAAGGTTCCCAGATTCGATTGCCGGGATCATATCCATCATGATCATATACGCTTTCAGCTCACGGTCCCGGTAATCAAGTATTCGTGCCTTGTTCATCAGGAGGTCAAATTCCTGGTCTCCTGCAGATGAGATGCCAGTTGGTGGAATAACAATGTATACCGAACTCCCCTCGGCAAACGGGTGGTGATAGATCAGAGAAAGCTCATCGCCCATGACCGCCATACCGCCATGGATACTTACCGCGGGACCCACGCCTGTCTCAAATCCTGGTGCGATACGTCCGTCAGCGGTTTCTTCAACATAGTTATAGCCGATC
Organism: uncultured Methanomicrobiales archaeon; assembly: GCA_903819595.1. Lineage (GTDB taxonomy): Archaea > Halobacteriota > Methanomicrobia > Methanomicrobiales > Methanospirillaceae > CAIKOD01. The sequence goes on from CAIJED010000234.1 coordinate 16,154, forward strand.
AGTTTTCGCAACTGGTCATCAGTCAGGGGGGATCCTACTGCGATATTCAGTGCTTTTGCCAGGGCGATCATAATGGTGCTGGTGGAACCGAGTCCTACATGCTTATGCTCGTGATCCCGGGCCTTGATACGAAACCCGCCGGTATACCCAACAGTTTTCCGGAACACGCTGACAAAATGCCTGATCAATGCCTCGCGGGAATAATCGATCTCGATGCCATCCCGTGTGCATTCTACTGAAACGGAACAATAGATCTGGATTGCAAAACCGAGCCCCCCTCCGCCAGGGCGATCAGGCGAAAATCGGTTCATATCCAGCACAGTGAGGTGGATCCTGGCAGGTGCGTTGACGGTAATGACCTCATCTGCCGGTACCAGTGAATAGGTCCCTTCATACCCCAGGGTCCTGATATGTTCGCCGGGAGAAAACGATGTAAATTCATATTCAACGAGGTCAAGGTCTCCCCCGCGTATCTTCATAATTGCCATTCAGATGATCTCCATGATCTGGCGTTATCTGTCAAAGAATATGTTCTTTCCTGATCCTTTGAGAAGTATACCCTGCACCGGGCAGCAAATCCTGGGGAGTACCTGTTGTTAAGGTAATACAATGATGCCGCTTTTACCGCAGACACAACAAGCGATCACGAAGTTTGTCATCAGGAAGTATACAGGCGTGGCCTATTGCATTGATTTTTTTATCTGTTAAAATGCAGGAGTGACTCACTTTCCGGACAGGTTATTGCATCTGCAAGACTATTTATTCCAAACCCGTGATGGCCGGTATCTTAAATTTATCGACGTCCCTGCTTTCGTGGTGGTCCTTTCCGGGAGAACCTATCAGACATCTGACTGTTCTGCCCGCCGTATTCAACTCATCCATCTGGGATCGCCAGGGTAAAAAAATGTCAGGTTAACTGCAGGTAGGGTAAACCGGATAAATAAATAAATAAATAAATAAACCGGATAAATAAATAAGAAATAAATTAATAAAAATCCCGGGCTTATAGCACTGGCATCGCGTGTCAGAACCTGTTTTTTTATGGTATCAAAAAATTTTAATCTGGGTTACAGTGATGAAATGACAATCTCTGAAAAGGCTGTTGCGAGGCTGACGGACTCGTTATCGTCAGCATTTCCCTTTACGTGAATATAATCTATCACCCCGATATTCTGGCCGGAAAGGAACCCGCTTTCACTCTGGTTACCTTTGTGCCAGGTATACCCGGAATCTGCTATTTTTACATTAGTGGGAGAATATTGTTTAAGCCCTTTCTGAATTGAATCAAAAGCATTTTTTGCATCCGGGACTGAGGAGAACTGGGTAAGCGTGACCAGCATCGTGTCTCCATTGGCCGCATTGAGTTGCTGCCTGCATGAACCCCCACCGCAGAATGAACCATTCACATTCCAACCCTGCGGACTTTGTTCAATAAATCCATCAAACATTGACATGGTCTCATACCCATCCGCCTTTTTGGTCAATTCCGGTGAATTATCTTCCTTTGAGGTGCCTTGCATACTCATACATCCCGCGGTTACTATTCCGAGTATTGCCAGTACAATGAACCAATGGTTTCTGGTCATCTAATCCCCTGTTATCATTCCTCTTTCTGGTCCCGGATCATATATACTCATGGGACTAAGGCAAAGGAGAACGCCTGGTACCGCGGAAGAATCTTTTTAAAAGTAGTAGGGCTGGAACTTATCCGGAGTTATATGGTTCACGCCGGTCAGAACCGGTTGTAATTGCAGGTATCGATGAAATTATCATTTCTTTCTCGTAAAACCACGTAACCATTGGTGGTTCGCTGAATGCAACATCATTATTCCCTTGTCCTGTTGCGTCATTCCTGAATAGTCCGCTTTAGGAAACTTTTTATCCTGATTATAACGTATGGTTGCAGGAAGATTCGCGAAACAAAAAAAGGAGATGAAAAGGATGATGGAAAAATATTGTTGCCAGGTATGCGGGCATATCTATGACCCCGCAGAAGGAGATCCGGATGGCGGAATCAGCCCAGGTATCGCATTTACATTAGTTCCTGATACATGGCATTGTCCAGTCTGTCGATCATCGAAGGGAAAATTCAGCCAGATGCTCTGATAGACAGGATGTGGAATCATGGTTCTCAGAACTATCAGGCCGGACTGTTACTCGGTTGCGGCCCTCGATTTTGAACGGCGTCTATTCGATTCGCTAATCCCTTTACCCGATGGGACCAGTTATAATGCATATGTGATCCGGGGAACTGAAAAAACTGCACTGATCGACACAGTTGACCCTTCAAAAGAGCTCGAACTGGTTTCTGACCTGGTCCGGCTGTCTCTTCATTCAATCGATTATGTCATTATCAACCATGCCGAACAGGACCATGCAGGGACCCTGCCCATGGTCCTCGAATTGTTTCCGTCATGCATTGTTGTGACCAATGAGAAATGTAAGGATCTTCTGTTACGACATTTCGATCTGGATCAAGACCGGTTTATTATCATAAAAGACCGTGAAACGCTCTCTCTTGGGAACAAGACCCTTGAATTTATCATTGCGCCAAATGTTCACTGGCCTGAAACAATGCTTACCTACCTCAGGGAAGATCGGATCCTGTTTTCATGTGATTTGTTCGGGACGCATTATGCGACAAGCGACCTGTTCGTGACTGATGAAAAAATCATAACTTCCGCTGCAAAACGGTATTATGCGGAGATTATGATGCCATTCCGGTTCAGCATCAGGGAACATATGAAGAAATTAAGGGCGCTTGAAATTGATATCATCGCACCCTCACATGGTCCGGTATTTAACCACCCGGCCTTAATCCTTGAGGCATATGAGGACTGGATATCTGATTCGGTGAAAAATGAAGTGGTGATCCCCTACGTCTCGATGCACGGCAGCACCCGGATGATGGTGGACTACCTGACCCGGGCTTTAATTGAACGGGGTATCACCGTAAAACCCTTTGACATGACCGTGACCGATACCGGAAACCTGGCCATGTCACTGGTGGATGCAGCGACTGTGGTCATCGCTACCCCGACCGTCCTGTATGGTCCGCACCCACAGATTGTCTATGCCACGTACCTCGCAGATTTACTCCACCCCAAGGTAAAATTTGCATCGATCATCGGTTCATATGGATGGGGTGGCCGGACTGCCGATATACTGAAGGCCATGATGACCCATATCAAACCTGAACTGCTGGAGCCGGTCCTTGTGCAGGGATTGCCATGTGAAGCCAGTAACAGGGGCCTCGAACGTCTGGCAGATGATATCGCCCGGAAGCATAAGGAAGCAGGCCTGATATTGTCATAATCCCCATGGCCGGACCCCTGGTCTACTGGATACCAGGTAAGTTTCAGGTCTTTCGTTTTTTTAACCAGGGCATCATGCAAACCCCGCCGGGATCTCCATTCCGGGATGGAATGGGTCCGGTAATATATGGCCATATCCTTAAAGCGTTACCAGGACATGTCCAATGTAACTTTTTTGGCATCGCAATCCCGTGAGGGACCACTGCTGACAGTCGGGAAAATCAATTCATTTTGCGTTAACATCAGAAAATTGAATAACCTCGCAGTCCAACGTGTTATCCCAATGAAGCAGATCGCCCTGTATGGAAAAGGTGGGATTGGTAAATCCACCACGTCGGCCAACCTGTCAGCCGCACTGTCAGAGTCAGGACTCGACATCCTCCAGATCGGGTGTGATCCCAAACGCGACAGCACGAGAATGCTGATGCAGGGAAGGTTCATCCCCACCGTAATGGACCATGTCAGGACAAAAGGTGATGCAGACGTCCGGCTTGAAGATATTATGTTTACGGGGTACCGGGGAGTGCGGTGCGTTGAAGCCGGTGGGCCTGAGCCTGGCGTAGGGTGTGCAGGCCGGGGAATTATCGCCACGTTCCAGATCCTCGAACGCCTGGGCGCGTTGAAAGGTGATATCATCGTCTACGATGTCCTCGGAGATGTGGTGTGTGGAGGGTTTGCCATGCCGATGCGTGAAGGTTATGCCCAGGAAGTCTACCTGGTCACATCCGGGGAACTGATGTCATTATACGCGGCAAATAATATCTGTAAGGCAATTCAGCGGTTATCTCTTCGGGCCAAGAACCGCTGCCGTCTTGCGGGTGTGATCTGCAATTCAAAAAATATGGAAAAAGAAGAGGAACTGGTCCTGGAATTTTCGAAAAGAATCAACAGCCGGCTGATCCAGTTTATACCCCGCGACAGGACGGTCCAGCTGGCAGAGCTTCATAAAAAAACTGTCATTGAATATGCCCCTGATTCTCCCCAGGCAGGGGTGTACCGGTCACTTGCAGCGGTTGTTGCCGCGAATGAACTGTTCACTATTCCGACACCCATCACTACCGATGAACTTGAATCCCTTGCCTTTGAGTATATCTAGGACCGGGGGCTGCACCCTCACCGGGGCCCTTGCGGTTACTACCGGTATAAAGGACTCAGTAACGATCATTCACGGTCCTCCGGGTTGCGCACATCATAATTTTTCGCTGCTTCATGCGACGGTCCTCGACAACGACTGCATGATTATTCCGGCCGTGATGTCTTCAGACCTGTCTGAACATGATATCATATTTGGAGGGGAGGAAGCACTGATGAACGTCATCAGGCAGGTGGCAATCGGAAATCCCGGAATTATTTTTGTACTCTCAACGTGTATCACCGAGACGATTGGTGACGATGTCCTGGCCGTGACACGGGACGCGGGAGTACCGGTATGCATGGTACCGACCGGAGGATTTTTAGGGGGAGATTTCGGAATGGGATTTTCCCAGGCGCTGATTGCCATATCAAATCAGGCATGTCCGGTCACCAAGACTCCCGGACCCGGCCAGGACAGGTCCGGTACGGTTAACCTGGTCGGAGAAAAAAATCTTGAGTACGAGGTAAATGAAAACTTCCTGGAGGTCCGGCGTCTCGTATCACTGTTGGACCTGACCATTAACCTTCGTTTTGTCCATGATATCTCGTGGGCTGATATTGACCGGATCCCCTGTGCATCAGTAAATATTTTAAGAGAACCTGCACTGTCTGCAGTCGGAGAGCACCTGCAGTCCCTGTTCGGCACCCCGTATATCAACTCATATCCTCTAGGGATCGCCGGGACACAGGATTTCATCAGGGATGTTGCCGCCCTGACAGGACGGTCGCCGGTTCAGGCGCTTCAGCGTGAAAAAGAACGAATCAAAGATGTCATCGAAAGTTTTTCAGATATCCATGGTCTCCATGTCTGTTTTTCTATTTCCGCAGGGCACCCGGAGTATGCATTGATCATGGAGATCTCTGAAGCGATGGGATTCCGGACATCTCCCGAAGGTACCGTATTGCCGGTGCCGTACCCATTCCCGGTGGGTACCCGTGGTATGAAACGGATGCTCCATCTCTGGCGGAGGAAACTTACGTGCAAGGCTGTTTAAACCCTGTGTGGCCCTGTGCCCTGACCGGAGCAGTTACGGCACTGTCAGGGTTTTCTGGTATTGCCGTCGTCATTCACGGCTCCAGTGGTTGTTATTTCTACCCGGCAACCCTGCTGCACAATAACCTGTACAGCACGTTTCTGGTGGAACAGGAAGTGATCTTCGGCTCGGGTGAACGCCTGGTAGAATTAGTACAAGACCTTTCCCGGACCTATAAAAAAGTGGCCGTAGTCAATTCATGTGTACCATCCATTCTTGGTGAGGATATCCGGGACCTCCTTTCAGAGTTTGAGATCATCTTCGTTGACACTCCCGGATTTACCGGAGACTTTGAATCAGGCTACCTGGGTGCAGTAAAAGACCTGCCGGTCAGCGTGAATGAAGGGACAGACAGGGTGAATATTGAAGGGATAAATCTTATCGATCCGTTCGCCTGTGGTAACCAGCGGGAAGCAGAACGCCTGCTCCATTTGATGGGGATCCCTGTTGGTACCGTATTCTGTCATGATTCGTACGATTCGCTGGCCCGTACAGCCGACTGTTCAATAACCGTAAATCCTGACCTCCCGACAGGATATGGAGGACAAACGGGCTCATTGCTTGGCTTACCTTCAATAAGAAAAACGGTCCTTGCACTGGCAGACCAGTACCCTCGAGCAGAGGTGACAAAAGTTGAACATGAGCTCCTGGATGTAAATGAACGGATTACGAAGGCCGCGGATAAGTACCTGAGACGGTTTGACCCTCCAACAGTTGCCATCTTCTCTACCTGTTCCTATTCAGAATTCGCCGCAGCCACTCTGCGGCAGTACCTCGATGCAGATATTGTATTCTGCGGGTCCCGGAATACACCACGGGCTACCTGGATGCACCCGGGAAATGTCACTTCCCTTGCAGTAATCGCTGCTGCGATACGGGAACATGCACCAGACCTTGTCCTTGGGTCCTCGTTTGAACGTTCAGTCGCCGGAGATGCGGCATTTGTCGGATTTACCCCTCCAATCCGTGGTGAATTCCGGCTGTCATCAACACCGCTCGCCGGTTCGGAAGGGGAACTCTCGTTCATGGAGAAAGTCCTGAACGCATGTATGGACCACCAGCAACGGAAGTCCTCATGATCACAGGGTACCATCCCGGTATTCATTGACCCGGGCCGTCAGTAAGCGCCACAACGATATTGAAAGACTGAGAATTGTAACTTGTTGCCGACAATCTTTGTAATCTGGTGATATTTTTTATTCCCACAGGGTGTCCTGTCCCAGCCTCATGAGTATTGATTTCACTTTCACCCCGCGCCTATCGAGCCCTTATATACCTCGACTGAAAGAGTGGATATCTGGCAGATGAAATGACCATGATTTCAAAAGCAGGGTATTTCCAGCAGAACGGGTATGTGGCACTTGATGACGAAGGGATGCCCACACAGATTGCCGAGTTGAATATCCACGGAATAAAATACGCGATCAGGATCGACGAATTAAAAGAGGCAGTCTATGGACGTCATCCGGCACGGGTGGAACGGGTATTCCAGAACTGGCAACAGTACCTGGGTGGGATTGCAGGACTTGCCCGGATTTCGCATTCTGGCAAGGCACTCAATATTGAACTGGTAGAAGGGGGAAGATTCACCGTCTCAATCGGTTCCCTGGTATCAGCTCTTTCGCGGCGTGGTGTATATGCATCGGTTGGAGAAATTCCTGAGCCTGTACCTTCATGGGATATCGGCGGTCGAAAAATCGCACAGGGCCAGCAGACAATTCCGGTACAGGTTACGTAATCTGGGAAGTAGTTCCCATGACGATAAAAAAGGTAGGGAAAATCAGGTCTCTTGAATAATTTTTACCATCTCATCCCCGACCCCCATGGTCCCTGAGTGCCCGCCCATATCTTTTGTCACCACTCCGCTCAGAATACATTTCTCAATTGCCGTGACAATGGCACCGGCCGCTTCATGCTCACCAAGATGGTCAAGGAGCATGGAGCCTGCCCAGATGGTGGCCATCGGGTTGGCCACTCCGAGGCCCTTATATTTCGGAGCAGACCCGTGAATAGGTTCAAACATCGAAGTACCAGTGGGATTGATATTGCCGCCAGGGGCAAGGCCAAGACCTCCCTGGATCATTGCGCCGAGATCGGTGATGATATCGCCAAACATATTCGGGGTGACGACCACATCGAACCATTCCGGGTTCTTCACAAACCACATCGTGATCGCATCCACAAAGGTGAACTCGGTCGTCACTTCCGGGTGTAAGGCGGCCCGGTCAAGAAAGACGTCCCTCCAGAGTCCGTATATATCCGACAACACATTGGCCTTATCCACGGAAGTTAATTTTTTCTTTCGGCTCTGTGCGAGAGTAAAGGAATAATCGATCACACGACGGGCCCCTTCCCGCGTGACAACTCCGATCTGGTAGGCGAGTTCCTCTGCATCGCTCTCCACATCAAGGTTGAATTTTGCATGGTAGAGCTCCCGTTTAATCAGCAGTTCAATTTTTTGTTGCTTTTTAAACCGGGAGCCTATCCCCACGTAGAAGTCTTCGGTATTTTCTCTGACCACGACAAAGTCAATATCCTGCGGTTGTTTTCCGGCAAGTGGTGTTGCCACACCCTTGAGCAGGCGGATCGGTCTGAGATTAACATACTGGTCAAAGAAAAATCGTAATGATAACAGGATGCCTTTCTCAAGGATTCCCGGTTTGACGCGTTCATCCCCGATCGCCCCGAAATAAATTGCCGGAAATGTTGATAATTCTTTTAAGTCGGTTTCAGTAAGGAGCTGTCCCGTTTTAAGGTACCGCTCGGCCCCGATATCAAAGTCAGTCCACCGGATATCAAAGTCAAACCGCTCCCCGGCTGCATCCAGGACTTTTTTCCCTTCAAGAATGATCTCCGGTCCGATACCGTCTCCGCCTATCGATGCGATGCGGTACATACCGGCACCTCCTCGAGCCCGAGTGCATATTCCACCAGTCCACCGGAGGTGACAATTTTCATCAGGAATTCCGGAATCGGTGCAACAGGCAGAGTTTTTCCCTCCACGATGAGATGGCCCCCGGTTAAATCGACCATGACACTATTTCCTTCGACAATGGAACCTGCCTCATGGCAGACTACGGGTAGCAGCCCGACATTTACTGCATTACGATAAAAAATCCGTGCAAACGATTCCGCGATTATGATGGTGATCCCGGCACCCTTCAATGCGATCGGTGCATGTTCACGTGAAGAACCGCATCCGAAATTTTTACCTGCAACAATGATATCCCCTGGTTTTACTTCGAGGGCAAATTCGTCACGTATTCCTTCAAATGCATGGGTTGCCAGTTCATGGGGGTCATATATCGAGAGATACCTCCCGGGCATGATTGCATCGGTATCGACATTATCTCCAAATTTCCATATTCTCAATTATTCCACCTCCCGTGGATCAGTAATCTCTCCGTAGATACCGCTTGCTGCTGCCGTTGCAGGTGAACAAAGGTATACCGATGCCTCGGTACTCCCCTGCCGGCCTTTGAAATTCCGGTTTGACGTGGAAAGAGAGACCTCTCCGGGAGCCAGGAGGCCGAATGCACCTCCCATGCATGGCCCGCAACAGGGTGCCTCTACGAGTGCCCCGGCCATAACGAAGCGTTCTATCAGGCCAGCCCGCAGCGTCTTCAGATATTCCTGCCGTGAGGCTGGGATAATGATCACACGGGTGGTATCAGAAAACTTCCTGTCACCAAGGACCTCGGCCGCCTCGGCAAAGTCCTCGAATCTCCCGTTCGTACATGAGCCGATAAACACCTGGTCAATTTTTTTACCGGCCACTTTTGTCACATCTACTCCCAGGTCGACATTATGAGGCTCTGCAACCTGTGGAGAAAGATTGGTCACATCATACATGCGTTCCTCTGAAAATGAGGCATCATTATCACTTTTCAGCGGGAATGGGGTAATATTCCGCATACCCCTGATATAGTCCCAGGTAATGTGGTCCGGCGGTACAATTCCCGCCTTGGCCCCCATCTCTATCGCCATGTTACAGCAGGTCATACGCCCGGCCATACCCATGCCCTCGATCGTATCACCCACAAATTCAATTGCCTGGTAGGTTGCTCCATCTGCGCCGATATCAGCGGCGATTGAGAGAATAAGGTCTTTAGGTCCGACCCGTTTCTTGAAAACCCCATTCGCAGTTACCCTGATAGTTTCAGGTACACGAAAATATAATGCCCCGAATTTCAGGGCAAAACCCATATCTGTGGACCCAATACCGGTTGCAAATGCTCCCCCGGCCCCATACATACAGGTGTGGGAATCTGCGCCGATGATAATCTCACCAGGTGCTGCTTTTCCCATCTCCATCGTAACCTGGTGACATACACCTTCGCGGATGTCGTAATTGAAAATACCCTGCTCTTTGGCAAAATTTCTCATATATCGCTGATTTTCTGCTGCTTCTAATGAGTCTGCAGGGACCTGGTGGTCAAAGAGCATGGTAATTCGTTCGGGATTGTGGACACGTTTTCCTCCCATCTCGTAAAATTTCTGGATCGCGAGTGGTCCGGTGATATCATGAATCATGGCGTTATCTACTGGCGCCATGACCACTTCACCTGCATTGACATCCCGATGACATTTCATTGAAAATATTTTCTCAACTACCGTTGCACCCATGCTCAATCACCATCCTATTGGTTTTTTTCTTATATTCCACTTTGGGTAGACTGCTCTCGATATACGTCAGTCGTATCAGGGGTATATCGGTCCCCTGCTGTCAGTGATGAAATATCCATGAAAAAAAAATCCGGAACATTTGCAGGTATTTCAAC
>CAIJED010000235.1 GCA_903819595.1 uncultured Methanomicrobiales archaeon
ATCAGGCCCCGGTATTTTCCGGCCTAATTATGCCGATGACAATAATGCCGATGTTCGCGTTCAGTCTCTTACTGTTCATGATAATTTCCTTAGGTGACGCCATCTATAATCGGTTCATGTTCTTTTGTCAACAGATAATGCATTTATTCGATTTTCTCCGTGTCAAGAGTAAATAGACTTGTCCGGTTTTGTAGCAAATGAGTTGTCCGCTTTTGCTGTTCTTGAATGGAGGGCCATTTGAGAGCAGGAGGTGAGCGGCGGATGTTCGCTTTCCTCGTCAGCGGTTCTTGCTGAGGAGTTATCCATAGACATTTTCCCGCAGTCCCTGCGGAGCATGGCGGGGAATATGGTTGTGGGTAACTCCGTTGGGTCATGCCGCCTTTCTGGGTTTTACTTCCATCAGTTTTCCCTGGTTGTCATAATCGGCCAGTTTTCTTGGGCCATGGAAAATGGCGAGCGAGCCGTTCCGATAGCGACGGACCATCACCCTCACCCGTACGTAATGGCACCGATATTGGTTCGCCGGGATTTGCAGTTTATAACTATCCACACAGACACAGTTGTCGGCATTGACAGTTCGTTCCTCCTGCTGGCAAAGGATGTCATCCAGATTCGTCCCAATCCAAGGAATAAACGCTGACCCTTCTTCGGGGGATGGATGCATGAACTCAGTGTTGAAACTTGGGTTATACTCCTGGGCCAGATACCGGTTTGCGGCATCCATATCGGTGATCCCCTGAAGAGCCAATTCCTTGGGAAGCCGGTCTTGGTGGGTTAGGAAAGCACGTTCGCTTCGCCCCCGAGCTTCTGGAGAATAGGCCGCGATCATCTGTATCCCCAGGTGTTTCATGGCGCGGCCGAACTGGGTGAGCTGTGTTTTGCTCACCTTGCCCCCCTCCTTGGGCGTGAACCAGTAATGGCTTCCCCTGTCCGTGTACAGAGAGCTGAATAAACCCCGTTGAACGATCACGTCCCGAACCCCCTGAAAGCTGCTCGCCGTTCCTTCCTCGTCTACAAAAAACATGGAATAATGCTCGTTTGTTGCGTCATCCATCGTCACAATCAGATCCCATTTTTTCCCGGGTGTCCATTCATGCGTGCTCCCATCTTGGTGAAGCATCATTCCGGGAAGAGGAGATCTGTCCCGGTGCTTGCGATGAACCCCTCGTTTAGAAACCTTGGGAACCAAGCCGCTTGACTGGAGTGTGTTCTTGACCCAACTGTAACTCCTCTGCCCACCATCTTTCTGATACTTTGAATAAAAATGCTTCACATTCCAACCTTGGTAATGACTCTTATACCGGGTGGCAACTGCCATCACCTCATCCACCGGTGCACGACGAAACGAGGCTTGGCTCAACCTCTTATCAGACAAACCATCCATCCCCAAATGCTCGTACCGATCAATGTACCTCCGAAACGTCCGATCGCATACTCCCAGGATGCGCGCTGCTTCCTCCTGATTCAACCGACCCCCGTTCCACTCCGAATACACCTCTTCAAATCTCATCTTCCGGATCTCCTGTAGCATCTCTGTCGGTCTCATCTGTCACCTCTACAGATGACTATATGAACCGGACAGATTACGTGCTACAAACCGGACATGTCACGAACTCGCAACATAATATTTTTTTCTAAATACACGAAGTGCTTGACACTGGTTAAAAAAGGTCGTTTTATACAAACGGGATCATCAAAAGGCAATTATGGATTTCACCGTACATTCATCGGCAGATTATCATCGGCAGGACCTCCGTACCCTCGGTTGGGAAACGACCCTATGTAACACCCTTGCCGATCATCGCAGTCCCTGCCGCATGACGCTCAAGATTAAAGACTCATACGGAAATCTTCTCTTCGATTATCTGAATGGCCTTTTACCATTTAATCTAATTACCCATCTTCTTGAAGTAGGAGGAGGTTACGGATGGCTTATGAGGGATTTCATCTGCCGGAAGCCATTTCAGAAGGTGACCATGATCGATATTTCTCCGCACCTTCTCGATCGGCAGAAGAATGCATTGAAAGACTTCCCGGGCGCCTTTTCCTTCCGGGAAGAAG
>CAIJED010000236.1 GCA_903819595.1 uncultured Methanomicrobiales archaeon
ATCCCTGTCGCTCCATTCGTTGAAGAAGTCGGAAGTTCCATCAAAACCCGGCTCACCCACGTTCCAGCCCGAGAGCCATTTCTTCTTAGGAAATTCAAATTCATCGAAGCCTTCATCCATTATCAAAAATCCCATTTCATCGAAGAGGTCGTAAAGAACAGGTGCCTGCAGGTTATGGCTCATTCTGACTGCGTTGCATCCCAGCGACTTAAGAGTTTTAAGCCGGCGCTCCCATACCTGCCGCGGAACTGCAGAACCCAAAACACCTGCATCATGATGAATACATACCCCTTTCATCTTCATCCAGTTCCCATTCAGTGCAAATCCCTTACTGGCATCAAACTTAAGGGTCCGGATGCCTGCTTTGCAAACTGATTCATCGGTAATTTTTCCTCCAACTGATAAAACCGTCCTCAGTTGATAGAGATTCGGAGTTTCGATACCCCATAATTCCGGATTCTTTATTGTTAATTCGGCAGTGAAATCGCTTACTGTAGCGGACGCCAGCTTCTTCTTCAGACTCTTCTCGGCAACTACTTTTCCTGATTGATCGATCCATTGAATGTTTAGCCGGGCAATAACCTCATTCGCCGTTTCGTTTTTCACCTTAGCTGAAACACCAACAACAGCTCCTTTTTCATTTACCTGCTTCGTTTGATAAGTAACTCCCCACATATCAAAATGAAGCGGATTAGCAGTTACCAGCCAAACATTCCTGTAAATACCCGAGCCGGTGTACCAGCGCGAATCAGCATACCTGCTGTGGTCAACCCTGACAGCTATTGTATTGGCTGATCCATATTTCAGATAAGGAGTAAGATCGTATGCGAATGACACATAACCATTTGGCCAGGTCCCAAGCAACTGACCGTTGATATATACAGAACTCCGGTTATAGACGCCCTCAAAGTAAATAAATACCTTTTTGCCGTTCAGATCCAACGGAATGTCAAGCGATTTGCGATACCAGGCTATTCCTCCCGGCAAAAAGCCGGTACAACTTGCAAGCGAAGGACTTAATGGAGATTCAATGCTCCAGTCGTGAGGCAGGTCGAGCCTCCTCCAGCTCTTGTCGTCATAATCGGTTTTAGATGCAGCAGCATCGTCCTTCAGATTAAACAGCCAGCCGTCATTTATAAGTTCAGCCTTGCCGAATGAGATCTGAGCCTTAGTTAATAATGAGATACTGAATAATATAGCTGCAAATATTACAGCAATGGAACGTTTGTATTTCATAAAAATCTATTGAATAATCTTAAGGGGTTCAAGTTATATCTTTTTTTTCAGGAGGCAAAAAGGAAATGTTTTGCACTTTAATAACATGCTTTCAATCAGATGTATCCACTTATTTTATAGATTTTTAACTCAATATAACTGCCCCCCTGATTCAGATATGACTTAAAGGAATTACCACAGACCTAATCCTTCCCAAGGTCCGGTATTCACTACCCCGGAATAGGTATACCATGGTATCTGTCGCCCGACGAAAATACATTTCTATTGAAACTGACGGGGCTTGTTAACCGATCGTGGTCTGGCCGGAATTCCCTAATGAATCGTCGTGATGATTTTTTATCATGCATCAATTGCAGTTGAATCAATAAAAAAAGAGACTGATCTCATCCGAAACAACACGGTATGGAAAAATGAGGTGTACTTTTTAAATTTTGATCACGGGAATATCAAAATTCTGGATAAAAATCCTATTGGTTTTCATCATCAAGGCCTGTGAACGTAGTTCTCACCGGTGTTTTTTTGACAGGTAGTGAAAAGGTGACCTTTTCATCATTCGCAATCCATTCCCTACTGCGAGAAGCCCGGAAGCCTCATGGAAAAAGAAGAAGAAGAATTTGACGGATGTAGGGATAACGGGATTGAGATCGTTGGTCTGGCGATCCACGGCGGTCCCGGATTTTTCTGACCGGGGTGTGGTGGATCCGTGGGACAGATGACCCACAGATGATATCATCCGTCTCCTGGCCCGCAAGATTGGAGAAATTTCACTGATAATCGGGAGAGAAAACTCTAACGATCTGATCTTACTGCTTTTCATCTCCCAATTATCCGGATGGTCCGGCCCATACCCTGCCGGGTATTATACTGCTGGAATACGGTAGGAGATCACCTTCGAAAAGGACCGCAGAGAGGCGGTGATACCAACGGATTTTTCCTGGATCATGATACTGGTATTCCGGATTCCGGCCGATTTATCCCCGTGAAAATAAGAGGTATTTTTTATTCCTGCCTGTGTAGTGTTCTTACTAAATAAGGCTGAAATATACGGGGAATCGCCCGATGTCTTTTTGGAGAACGAGATGCTGGATTTGTTACTCGCGGGTGGTGTTACACGGGTGTTCTTTTGTTTCGGTACCAATTTTCCGCCCTTTTCCAGCGAATAAGTCTTCCCGCCGAGTTCACTGTTGGCGCTCAGGTTTGCATCGTATGTTACCGTGAAACCATTACCGATAATATTGGAGATGGATGTGCCGGAAATTCCGCTCGTATCAGCAAGACGGGTCAGTACGGAATCCCCAGTTACTACCCACCTGCTTTCCGAATCGAGTTCAAGTGCTGCTGAATTGATGTAACCGGTCAACGTTGTTCCTTTCTGCAACGAGGCGGTTACCTGGCTGATAGTATCAGCGGTAATCGAACCCTTCAGTGTTTCACCACTTGCGACAAAGGTTACAGTGCCCCCGTTCGAACCACTGGTCCCCCAGTTACCAGCACTTGCATCAAGGAGTTTATCCGAGCTGCTGACAATGGTAGTTCCTCTCAGATGAATGACGGATTTCGTATTCGTGACGTAGAATACAGGACCTGATGCCGATGGCCAGGTCAGTGAACCCCCATTCATCGTAAAGGAACTGGTGCCGGTTTCCGCATCGCCGGACATGCTCTGGTAGAGCATTACCCCCCGGTCTCTCGTTCCTTTTGCACCCGAAATGGTGGTATCTGTCAGAGTTATCGAATTAGCCCCTTCAATAACAGCTGCCTCGGCACCCCTGGCAGTAATCTTTGCGCTGTTTACGGTAATATCACCGGTAGAATAGATACCCGGGGAATCTATCCCTGACGAGATGATGGTGCCTCCCGTTGCGGTAACGGTACCACTCCCGCGGTCTGTCGCCAGGGGGGCACTATTTGACCCGGAGGTAGTCATGTCGACGTCGGTGAGTTGAATCGACCCGGTATTGGTGGCCATAACCCCGTGCCCCCCGTTGCCGGTCGCGGTAATTGTTACCCCTGAAAGTATCACCGCAGACCCTGCACCTGTCGAGATGACCCCGTTAGCACCGGTCCCGCTGGTGGTGATTGATCCACCATCGATTTTCGTATGACTCCCTGATGTGACCAGTACCGCTGCATTAAGGCCAAAAAAACTGGATGCATCATTCGATGATGTATCGCCACTCGTCCGGATCGTCGGGTTATCGAGGGTCAGATCGCCGCCATTCAATACATAGACTGCAGATACATCATTGGTATCAGACGTGTAGCCCGCTTTTTCCATCGTTCTGTTGACTCCATCAACGGTGTATACACCGCTCAGATGATAGGATAAGGAACCTGATGACCCGCCGGGAGCTGCTCCACCTGGCGGGGTCCCGTTCATCGGAGTACTGCCCGGGGGTGCTCCATCCGGCGGGGTGCCGTTCGGAGGAGTATTGCTGGGTGGAGTCCCGTCTGGCAATGTACTATTTGATGGGCGGTCCTGTACACTTGTCGCAAGGAGAGAGTTCAGTGAAAAACTATCTCCGCTGGTGAATGCGGTAGTTTGTGCTCCTTCAGTACCTGCTATCGCAGTACAAGCCAGCATCAGCATGAAGATGAGGGAAATAAATTTTTTATCAGGCATTACAATAGCACCCAGGGTCCACACAATTGTTTGTGAACCTTCTGCATCACTACCCCGTGGGAGAGTATATATTCAGTTAATCAGGATAGTGAAATACCAGCCCGGGAACATGAAGGTGCTAACTCACAGGGTGTACTGATCAACCGCTACGGAAAGTACAGGCGTTCGTAATCCTTTCAGACATCCCCTCAGGGATATATCAAGAAAAATGACCAGCTACCCGGGAGTAAATTCCGCCTCCCTTCATGGGAAGAACGTTCAACCGTTCCGGGGTATTCCTACAAAAATCCGGTGAATAGTTTCACACCACCCATGAATTCATTATAATAATAAGGCCTGATCATTATGCAACCAGGGGTTTGGCGTTACCCCCAATACACCTAACCCCTCATCCAGGACAAATCATCAGAAAACAGGGGAAAAACCCCTTTTTCGCCACCCCTTGTCCCTGCTTTACCATTTTGGTTTCCTGGTATGGAAAGCCCCACCCCAGGGTTGTTACCCAAATTCCAGGATATTTTGGACCAGTGAGTCGTCGTATTCCCGCCCTGGTGAAATCCTGTGAAAAAAACGAACGACAAAAAAAAGATCGTGTCCCTTCCTTTTACCTGATCGCGGTGATTATCTCACGGGTCTTCCGTACTCTGCCCATCCGTTTGAGAATAAAATTGACTGCTGCGTAGTGGGCATCTGCCGCTCCCGAGGTCATCGCATCCTCCGCAAAGACCTGCTGAAATCCCATCTCGTAGGCGGACCGGGCCGTGCTCTCGACGCCATATTCCGTGGCGATCCCGCAGAGCACGATGGTGTCCATTCCCCGCCGCCGCAGCTGGAGTTCGAGTTCGGTGCCATAGAATGCCCCCCACTGCTTCTTTGCGATCACGACATCGGAGGGTACCGGGGCGATCTCCGGCACGAACTCCGACCAGTCCGGGGGGAGGAATGCAGGGCGGTCGAAGCTGGTGTCGCTCTGGACCTTCAGCATCGTCTCCGGTGCATGTACGACATGTACGAGAAAGACCGGCATCGTGTGCTCCCGGAACGCCTCCACGAGCATACCTGCATTCTTCACGACATCCTGTGCGGTGTATGGCTGGGTGGTCCG
>CAIJED010000237.1 GCA_903819595.1 uncultured Methanomicrobiales archaeon
CACCCGTCGCATGATCTTGCCACTGCGGGTCTTTGGAAGACTATCCACGAATTCAATCTCGTGTGGCACTGCAATTGGGCCAATCGTCATCCGGACATGGTACATCAGGTCCTGTATCAGTTTTTCACTCGGTTCGTGCCCAACCCTGAGGATTACAAAGGCCTTGATGGAATTCCCCTTGACAAAATCTGGTTTGCCTATCACCGCGGACTCTGCAACCGCATGGTGGGAAACGAGAGCGCTCTCCACTTCAGCAGTCCCGATATTGTGGCCGGCGACGATGATAATGTCATCTGACCTGCCAAGGATCATAATATTGCCGTCTTTTCCCTTCACTGCCAGGTCACCGACCGTATATACCCCATTGATAGTAGTCCAGTAATTCCGGTAGCGATCATCATCCCCGTATACGGTCCTAAGCATGGATGGCCATGGTGACTTTATAACCAGGAACCCACCGGTCCCGGGCTTGACCGAATTACCGTCTTTATCGACAACGTCAGCTTCGATACCCGGGATTGGCTTGCCAGCGAAACCCGGACGCATCGGCTCGCCGAGCACGGTGGTGATCATGTGCATCCCGGTCTCTGTCTGCCACCACGTGTCAAGGATCGGACACTTATTCTTCCCGATCACCTGGTAATACCATTCGAATGCTTCGGGATTCAGCGGTTCACCGACAGAGGCGATAATCCGCAACGAGCTCAGGTCGTATTTATTCGGCCAGCTCTCGCCCATTTTCATAAACATCCTGATGGCCGTCGGAGCCGTGTAGAAGATCGTGATCTTCTGCTCCTCAATGAGTGACCAGTAACTTCCGGCATCAGGGTAATCCGGGGTCAGCTCTGAGAGAAAGACGGTCGCCCCAACTGCGAGGGGTCCATACACGAGATAACTATGACCCGTGATCCAGCCAGGGTCTGCAGTACACCAGTAAATATCGCTATCCTTGATATCAAATACATATTTGCAGGTATAATAGGTGCCCACCATGTAGCCCCCGCAGGTGTGCACAATCCCTTTCGGCTTTCCTGTCGACCCGCTCGTATACAGGGTGAACAGGGTATCCTCTGCATCCATCACTTCAGGCGGACAGTATGCCGGGGCACCTTTCATCAGTTCATAGAAATCCAGTTCGAAGTTTGGGCGTAGTTCCACCTGCGGGGTCTGTCGCCGGAGAACGATAACGTGCTCAACTGAGGATGAATTGACAATTGCCTCTTCCACGATTGATTTCAACTGGATGACCTTTCCCCGCCTTATACTGACATCAGCGGTAATAACGACCTTTGCCCCTGCATCCTGGATTCGCATGTTGAGTGCAGCCGCACCAAAGCCCCCGAATACTACGCTGTGGACGGCCCCGATCCTGGCGCAGGCGAGCATCGCAATGACCTGTTCAGGCACGAGCGGCATATAGATACAGACACGGTCTCCTTTCCCAACACCGATTTGCTTAAGAGCGTTGGAAAACCGCATCACGGCAGAGAGTAACTGCTGGTACGTGTAAATCTTCTCAGCACCATTCTCACCTCTCCAGATCAGGGCCGCCTTGTTTCGACGGTTCCCTGATGCGTGGCGGTCAAGACAGTTGGCCGTGATGTTAAGTTTCGCATTAACATACCACTTCGCATAGGGGTAGTTCAGCTCCTTCACCGTGTCCCACCGCTGGATCCATTCGAGCTCATCAGCTATCTTACTCCAGAATGCATCCTTGTCTTTTAGGAATGCATCATATGCAGTCTGGTAGTCACCAAGCCAGGAATCCATTTTGTAACGAGGGTCAGGAATATAAGACTTGACATCCTCGACGAGTTTCACATCGAAATCTTCGGTCATGTCCTCACCGATTTAACATTATTAATCATGATAAATATCTATTTAAATTTTTTTAAATCTATTGGCACAGGGTCTTCATATGACTGGGCAGGTAGACGTATTCCAGAATAAAGCGATTTTTGGGGATATCCAACGAAAGAATAAACACCACAGGGTGACACTGTCTCATTCACCGGATATTTTCCGTTAATTTTTAAAACTCCCTGATTAAAACACGATTGCAACGAAGACTCCTAAAAAGCATTAAGTTTTTACAGCAGAATATTAATGGTATGAAAGTTGCGATAATCGGTGCATCGGGATATACCGGTGGAGAATTGATCCGTCTCCTGCTCATGCACTCATCTGCAGACGTCACCTGTGCGACATCACGCAAACTAGCGGGAACACCCGTTGTGAAAGAGCATCCACACCTGAAAGGGGGAATTGACCTCCTTTTTGAAAATCCATCTGCCGAAGAGATCGATGCAGATTTTGCGTTTCTTGCGGTCCCCCACACCGCAGCGATGAGCTATGCCGCCCCGCTGCTTGACCGTGGGATCAAAATAGTTGACCTCAGTGCGGATTACCGGCTCCCAAAAGATGTTTACGAGAAGGTCTACGAGGTCCCCCATACCGCGTATTTCGAGTGCCCCTACGGTATCCCGGAACTTCACCGGGATACCTATGGAGCTGCCCGTTTTATTTCCAACCCCGGGTGCTTCCCGACGGGAGCGACGCTGGCTGCGGCACCCCTCGCCGGCCGGGCCCATACGATCATCTATGACTCGAAGACCGGCGTCAGTGGAGCCGGGGATAACCCGTCCGCCACGACACACTACCCGAATGTCGCTGATAATATCAATCCCTATAAATGGACCTCGCACCGGCACCTTGCCGAGATGCGCATGGAGGCCTCACGCCTCGGTTCTTCTGCAAAAGTGTATTTCACCCCTCACCTTGTCCCGGTTACCCGCGGGATACTGACCACGGCACATATCCTCCTGAACGATCCCATGGGGCAGGAAGAAGTCGAGAAGTGCTATCGTGACTTCTACAAAGGTGAATACTTCATCAGGTACCAGAAACCCATGCTCACAACGGTACGTGGCTCCAACTTCTGTGATATCATGGTTGAGAGTGAAGGTGAACGGATCGTGGTCGTCTCGGCGATTGATAATCTTGTCAAGGGTGCGAGTGGCCAGGCAATTCAGAATATGAATATCATGTGCGGGTTTGCCGAGAATGACGGGCTCCGCGGGGCAGGCGTGTTCCCCTGAGGTGAGATGAGGATGAATGTTTCAGAAGTAATGACAAAGAACCCGATCGTTGTATCGGTCAATGACAATGTCAGGACGGCAGCGGGACTGCTGAAAAAGAATCATATCGGCGGCTTACCTGTCATGGACGATGATGTACTGGTTGGGATGGTCACCGATACGGATATTGTCAACCTCCTGGAGACCGGCCAGATATCAGATGACCTCTGGCTCCCCTCCCCCCTGGAGATCATCGAAGTCCCTATCCGGGAGATGGTCAACTGGGAAAAGACAAAAAAGGCACTGACCCACATCGGCGATGAAAAAGTTGAGCGTATCATGAGTCATCCTGCAATTTCAATCGGTCCGGGTGAGGACATCGAGAAAGCCGCCGCAATCATGCACAGGGAAAAAATTGCCCGTCTTCCGGTGCTGGATGATCGAAAGCTGGTTGGGATCATTACTCACACCGATATTGTCCAGGGGATCGGGAGCGCCTTTGATGGGGCTGGCAGGTAAATTCCCAGGAGGGTGGTTGGAGTGAAGAGTATCTGTGGCATTGAAGGAGTGAAGGCGGCCGGGGTCAAGGAGGGAAAGTTTGGTCTTACCCTGATCCAGGCAGAAGGGACTGCAGCGGGAGTTTACACTTCGAATATCATGAAGGCACCCCCAGTGGTCCTGATGCAGGAACGGATTGCCAGGGGTAGACTTGGTGCGGTCATCGCAAACAGCGGTTGTGCCAATGCGTATACAGGAGATCGCGGGTACCAGGACGCATTGACGATGGCGGAAATTGCAGCAGGAGAACTGGGCCTGGACGCCCGTGATATTGGTGTTGCCAGCACCGGAGTTATCGGGCGTTACCTCGATATTCCGCTCATCACACGGCAGATGAAGGAACTTGCCCCTCGTCTTGAATGCAGCGCACCCGCCGAAATACAGGCCGCAAAGGGGATAATGACAACCGATTTATTTGAGAAGCATGCGCTTGTCCAGAGAGAGACCTTCTCTGTGGGAGGGATTACGAAAGGCAGTGGAATGATTGCCCCTAACATGGGGACCATGCTCGCGTTTCTCTATACAGATGCCATGATCGACGCCAGAGACTTACAAGCCTCATTAAAAATTGCGGTGAAGCGGACATTCAACCGCGTGGTGGTTGACGGCGATGAAAGTACCAATGACATCGCGCTCTGCACTTCAACCGGGTTACGGGGTCATGTAAACCTGCAGGAGTTCCAGAATGCACTGGAAGAGTGTTGCCGCTCTCTGGCGGTACAGATCGCAACTGACGGGGAAGGTGCAACGAAGTTACTTGAGGTCACCGTCACAGGTGCACCGTCTGAAGAATCTGCGTCTGCAGTTGCAAAGACTGTCATTGCCTCACCGCTGGTAAAAACCGCTGTCTATGGAGAGGACCCGAACTGGGGCCGGGTGGTGGCAGCGGCCGGGCGTTCGGGTGTCAGGTTCGACCCGTACGCGGTCTCGCTCTGGATATCTGATGGTAACAGTCGTGCGGAACTTGTCCGGTCTGGAAAGATCGTCGTTGACCTTGCCATTGCCAAGTCACTAATGGCTGGGAAGAAGGTGGTATTTGAACTCGATCTCAATGCCGGTGATGGGACGGCAACCGCCTGGGGATGCGACCTGACAGAAAAATACGTCGAAATTAACGGGAGGTATACAACATGAAACGTGAAGAGGTGCTCACCGAGGCACTCCCCTATATACAGCAGTTCCATGGAAAGACGATGGTGATCAAGCTCGGGGGTCATGCCATGGTAGACCCGGATGTCCTTGAGGATGCAATAAAAGATGCGGTACTCCTGCAACTGGTCGGTATCAGGGTCGTCCTCGTGCATGGCGGGGGCCCGGAGATCACAGACAAGATGAAAGCCATGGGAAAGGAACCAAAATTTGTCGCGGGTTTGCGCATCACGGATATTGAAACCCTTGAAATTGCCCAGATGGTCCTGGTAGGGAAGATCAATACCGGGATTGTCTCGCTGATCGCCAAGTCCGGTGCCCGGGGGATAGGGGTCTCCGGAAACGATGGGGACCTGATTATCGCAAGAAAAATGGGCCTTCAGAAGGTCACGGTCGCCGGGAAGGAGCAAGAGGTTGACCTTGGCCACGTGGGAGAGATCGAGGTGGTTGACCCCTCGTTGCTCAATACCCTTCTCGATAACAAGTATATTCCCGTTATTGCGCCGATCGCAATCGATCGGAATGGCCAGAACCTCAATATCAATGCAGACACTGCCGCAGGTGACCTTGCCGTCGCGTTGAAAGCCTATAAATTAATCAACATGACCGATGTTGATGGCGTAATGAACCGCGAGAGGACAACCGTCTACCGGAGGCTTGCCCTCGCCGAGGCGAAGGAGATGATGGCACAGGGGGTCATCAGCGAAGGTATGATCCCGAAAGTGACATCATTAATCGATGCGGTAAGCAGGGGTGTCCGGTTTGCCCATATTGTGAACGGCAATATCCGTCATAACCTCCTTCTTGAGCTCTTTACCGATGAAGGCATCGGTACCATGGTCACTGAAAAGAAAGTGCCCTACGGTGATAAGCGATTTAAGGACAAAAAGTGATAACTGGTATTCACAATTGAGAGCTCCAGGTTCCTGATGAGGTTACAACATTCTTTTTTCATCATTATTCTCCTGGCACTCATCCTTTCAGGACAGATGGTTGTCTGTGCTGAATCAGTTGGCCCTGCTCAGTTCGATGCAAACGGGAGCGTGCCCGATATATCAGTTCTCCTCTCATCCGAACCCGCAGGTCATGTCGTTGTTTATTTCTTTTACCGGCAGACATGCGGTGAATGCCAGAAGGCCCTCACGTTCATGGAAGGATTCCGGGAGCGCCACCCAGACGTGATTATCCGCTCGTACGACCTCATTGACAATACCACGAACCAGCAGCTGTTCCAGCAGTTTAACGAGCGGTACCATGTTCCGTTCTCACCAGTACCGGCTGTATTCGTGGGAGAGTGGGAACTGATGGACTACGATAACATCGAGTTGCATCTGGACGATGTTGTGGTGCAGGTCGCACAGAACCCGGATTCACCCCCCCCTGTACCACGAGAGACCATTCCGTCTCATGAGGTATCAGACTCTGCGCAGCTGACGATACCCCTCGTCATCATCGCCGGCATTGTCGATGGGATAAATCCCTGTGCCTTTGCAGTACTGGTGTTTCTTCTCGTATCGATCATGTCAATCGGTTCAAAAAGAAAGGTACTGAAAGTAGGAATTGTCTACATAGGTGCCGTATTCATATTTTACTTCCTTTCAGGCCTGGGTCTTTTTGCACTGGTCCAGATCTCCGGATTTTCAAAAATATTCGCGATTATTGCCGCGATTGTTGCTTTTGCCGCAGGGGCGATCATGATCAAAGATGCCCTGTATCGAGGGACCGGGGGCTGGCTTGTCATCCCTGAATCAAAAAAAGACACAATTACCCGGTACGTGAGAGAAGCAACACTTCCTGCTGCATTTGTTCTCGGTATCCTTGTCGGGATGTTTGAACTTCCCTGTACCGGTGGGATTTATCTCGCAATTATTTCCCTGATATCTCAAAAAATGACCCTCATGGACGGGCTGCCCCTTTTGGTGCTCTACAACATCCTGTTTGTGCTCCCGCTGATCATGATCCTTGCAATTGTATATTTCGGGCTGCCGCCCGAGAAACTTGAGTCATGGCGCACAGAAAACCGGGTCCTTGTGAGGCTCGCCATGGGATGCATTATGATTATTATCGGGACCCTGGTGCTCTTTACCCTGTTCCTGCCATAACCAGCAGGATGACTAAAAAAAGTTGTGTCCCATGATAAAAAATATTGTATCCTGCGAGGGGAATTTCAGCGATGTCCCCTTTGTTTTTCACGGGTTCCCGCATCCGCGTACTCCCCACTTGATGTAAGAATACGCCGACATACGGGGCACTCGGCACATAGTTGTACAGGCAGGATCACGGTGTGTGACCATCTGCAGTGTGAAGGGTACGGACGCTCCGGCGGAATAAAATGAGTCCCGCACATCGGGCAGTACCATTCACCGGCCAGGCCCCGGACGAAGGTGACAAATGCCTGTCCGTTTTCGCTCCCAATACTTGCACTCATGTGGTTGCCACCTCGAGTAATTCCTTTCCCATTTTATAACGGATGTCAATATCTACAAACTCCCCTGGTACTTCAACCTTCATATCCCGGGGCGGAGTGGAAATCCACCACTGTATAAATTCGCCGATATCTTCGACATAAATTGTGGTTTCGCTCCTGTCCTGGCCCTCTGTATCTGTAAATAGGATGAGCCGTGTTATCTCTGTCATTTTTACCTCCTGATTTTACCTCCTGATATGGTTACAATCGAACAGTGTATCCCGGCCCTGGAAACAATTTCCCGGTTTCGGGGTACGATGCCAGCCAGTCCACTACCTGGGAATGGTAAGACATCCGGATATCATGATACCCGCGGCCGATCTGTTCCCTGCCCCTTAAGGGCAGGATTCCGGTCATTATTAATCTGAATGGCACATGGTGGGTACAAGCGTATCCTGTAACCGTGGCATTCCCACACATCATGATCCATTCCCGGGGGAAAGACCGGAGAAAAATAATGGTGCCTTGATACGATCCACCAGGAATGAACTGGTAGTTCATTACCATTCCGGGCCCAGGAATTTCATCGTGGTAAAGGTTCGCATTTACAAAATTATATGCAGATCCTATAGGTGCATAAAGGGCAGGGGCCAATTTTCCACGTCTGCCCTGGTACCCGCCTAAACAGTACGATGGTATTCCGGGATGCTGGCTTTCCTGCCGTTATGGGTATGCCACACGTCATCGCATATCACAATGATCCGGATAGTTGATCCCAGTATACCGGCAAACATCCTATCACCCCTACACAATGTGTGCATAGTCAACAATAGTATTTAAAATCTTTCTAACAAATGGCCAATACTATCAGATATTTTCCGAAAATTTCTAAATATTGAATAATTGCAACTATATTTACGCGCGATGCGTTAACCATTCATCTCTATGATAAAAACAGAAAAGGATGATGCCCGGGGTTACAGGTATACCTGGAGACAACATAATTGGCATTTTCATCTGATATCA
>CAIJED010000238.1 GCA_903819595.1 uncultured Methanomicrobiales archaeon
CCGGTTTTTATCCTATTGTACTGGGCAATATTCATGCAGTTACAGCGGTAAAATACAATTAAATAATCCCGTTACTATTACACTGAAACCCTCCGTGAGTACCCTTCCGAGGCGGTGATCCTGCCCGAAATATGTGGTTTGTTAACGGTCCTGTCATCAGTATAGATGTATAAAAAAAAGGATTGTCACATCATCCCAAAAAAGATCTCGTCAAAAATTAATAAAAGGGATATTTAAATTCCATTTTTTATAAAGAAACAGGATACTACCCTGGTTCCAATAGGTCAATTATCCCGTCTGAACTTTCATACCAGCTTAGTCTGACCAGTTGAGAACGTATATTTTGGGATTGTAAAGACAGCGGCAAGGGTTTTACCACTTGATGGTGTTATTGCTGGAACCGCAAACACTACAGCAAGGGTTTTACCACTTGATGGTGTTATTGCTGGAACCGTAAACGCTGCGGCAAGGGTTTTGCTACTTGAGGGCGTATAAGCTGGAGCCGTAAACACTGCGGCAAGGGTTTTACCACTTGAGGGGGTAACAGCTGGAACCGTAAACGCTGCATCAAGAGTCTTACTACTTGAGGGAACATAATTCGGGATCCAGAAAGGACTGGTGGAATTTATCCCAAGGGCAGCCATATTTGCGTTTGGATTTGCAATAACAGGGGAAACGGCAATCAGGCAGAATGCAGTCACCAGTAACAATGCGACGAATGATTTTTTCATCCAAATACCTCTCTACACTTGGTTGTCTTCATCTGATCGGAGATATATGTTTTCTTATGAATTTGCTAATTGAAGCTATTGTCTGAATTATCGGGAGTGAACAGGAATCAACTGATATTTCGGTATTATGGGTCTAAACGCCAAAATAAGCACCTATTTGGACCCAGTCGCAAGATGGATCCTAATGGGGATATCGAGGGTTATCGAAACGTTCCCTGATTACTTTCGAGAGCAAATTTCTTTCCGATTCTTTATTGATACCCATCGCAGGGCACTACGAAGAATTACGGAAATCCTTCAGGATTATTCCTGCCAGTGTGATACCAAACCTTCCGGGGGACGGATTGATCGTGGTAATTGTTCATGGTAATATCCGATAGCACACCCGTTTAATTCATACACATCAGGGGGTATACCAAGGAGTTGGCAGAATTCAGGCACGGATCCCATCTGCCCGGTCACCGATACGAGCTGAAAGCCAAGATTCAGGACCGTTGCTTTTAGCCACATATTTTCAAGGCAATGGGCGAGTGATTGCTGCTCAACAGGAGGAAATCCTTTGCGTTCAGCGATTACGATGTAATACGGGGCGGTCCCTACCCCGGGTACTGCCCCGGACTTTCGGATGGCTTCAAGACGACGGGAAAATGGGCCGGCCTTTGATGGTAACCCTGCGTTATGTGTCAATCCTTTTTCGAGATCTTCAGACATCATTTGCACTTTTTTCATCAGCAGGGCGCCGGCTGTCACGAGACCACGGCTCTCTCGTGGAAAGATAAAAAACTGCCTGAAATACTCATTTTCTTTTTCCCCAACCGCGGCTGCAGCAAAGGGAGCGGCAAGACCCGCCTGAATAATCCGGTTGATGTAATCTTTTGGGGGGGGCTCCTGTCGGAACATCCGGTACGTCCGGCGGGCATTGATGACCTCATCAAGGATTAAATCGGATGAGGCGTCGAAAATATACATGGTTCTTATTTTAAATTCATGTGGGATGAACGTGCCCATGTAGTGCAAGCCGATATCTTTTTGAAAACAGGTCATTCAAAATGACAAATCCCTTTCTGTATCGTACCATTATCATGTACAAAAAATCAAACAGCCATTTCGATTACTCCACCAACCATGACTCACACGATAGGATTATACCGTATATCTCCGATATACAGGTATGAAAATTTCCATATTGATCATAAGCCTCCTCCTCGCTGTTGCGTTCGTACTTACAGCAGGATGTACCCAGAATGCAGTGCCTACGACTGTAACACCGAGCCCCACGGCAACTCCGATCGCCACACCTGTGGTTCCACAGACAACCGCACCTGCGCCGACCACACCACGGGTTGGGATGGGTACTCCGGGACCAACAGAATTTCTCCCGATAGACTACATGCTTGATTTCATGGTCCAGGGTAACGGAGATACCGCAAACCCCTTCATGGCCGTGACACTTCGGGGTGGAAACGGTATGAACCTCGATTCCCGTATTGATATCACCTTCACAAAGCCGGATGGCTCATCCCAACAGAACTACATGCTGCCACCATTTTACGTGGGCCAACAGGTATCGTTTCCATGCAGTACCGATAAGAACCGGGTCGAAATCTGGGTGACCGCTCCAACCGTAGGAAAAACCAAGACCTATGACCAGATAGTCCCATTCAAGTCCTTAAATTAGTAAATCCTGGATTAACAGAATCATCCAGCCTTTTTTTCAACCTGAAATAAATGGGACGATCCTCCCGGCAAAAGGATAAACTGCCAGGGAAGTCATAAATCGTCACCTTCTATATGCTGGGCGCATGATCGTTTTCACTGAAGAAAAGATTGGAGAAAATTCATTTTACTTCTTCGCTGGTTGTATCGCCAACGCACTAGTCGGACTATTCAGGTATTCAGATGTGATCCACATACCAATCTGATCGAGTCGCATTTACCTTCGGGATCACAACAATTTACCTGGTCCGGCGGAAGGTCACAGACTTCATCGAAGACGAACGGGATGTCAGGATTACTGAGCATAACGTGCTGCGGACGATGCAGGTCTTCTGGTGGATTTTACGCATTTTCTATTTATTGCCGTGATGCAGTTACTCATGACACCGGCGTTTCCCAGGGGATTTCAAGAGGAACCTCCGCCAATTATCCCGGAACTGCTTTCACCACGATCGATTGGTTTTGTTCAGCAGGATTTCTCTGCCCGATGATCTTTCTAAACGTCGGGTTCAGAGTCTACTACGCCGGTATTTATAGGGGCTGGGAAAACGATAAGGGATAAAATTAACCTATTCCGGGCGATGCCTGGCATGATGCAGGGACACCACCTTTAAGAGATCCGCATCAACCGGAAGACAAATCCCGCAAATGAGAAAGGAATATACATCCTATCTCCCGACTCCGCCTTCCGGATAGCCGTGTATTTCGCAATCTCTATCAACCAGATATTCGTATACGATGACGATGGACCGGCGGGCCCAATAATAAACGTGGTCATAACCAACCGCTTGACCTTTCTTATTCCCTGGTAGACCGTAGATCATTCATCCCACCCGTTGCATACCATCAGGGGTCTTGTAGTTCCAGTATTGAACTTATCAATTAAATGTAACAAATAGTATGTTATACATATACAATAGAAATTTATTAATAACTATATGTCTAATATACCATACATCGTGGGCGTAGTGTTCTGTGCCGGCATTTGACATGAACTTTGGGGAACTTTTCATGAAAACATACGGAATAAAGACAGGGGATCCCGGTGTCTGCATGATTGCGGCGCCGATCCTGGACCTTGCCGGTGTCACAGTTGTAACCCCATATGTCGATGGTAAACCCAACAGAAATACGACAGCCCCGGGGCCGTCTGATGGAACAACAGTAAACAGATTTTATCGGCTAAACCAACAGGGAGTCAATGGTCCCTGGACCACGACAACCCAACAGACCGGCGAAGTAAACGTCCCGGCCAAAAGTCCCGGTGAGTCTGGAAGACGGCATATTGTGGTATCTTCTTGTACCGTACTGGAAACAGGTCCTGTCTGCAGAAAAGATGCCAATTCAGAAATGAATAAGCAGAAGATCATTTTCCCTGGTCAGGAAAACGAACAGGTGATAGAATTATGACACAGGAAACGCTCAATGAAGGAAACCGTTCAGACATCCGAAAAAAATACCGGTTGAATATACCGTATCAACAGAAAAGAGAAGGAGGAGAACAACATGATGACCAGACAAAATTAAGCCCGGTCCTTACCAATATCTGTGTATCATTACTGGTGATGGCACTCTTCGCAGTCTGTTTTCATATCTAACCAGAATTATCCGGGTCAACCAGCCCGGACACCTCCTTACTCAGGTGCTTTTTTCATCAATTCCGAAGAAATTGCGATAGGGTGTTCAATCAGGAATACACCCCAATAAAAAGGCTATCGCATCATTCGGGTCAGGAAGTAAAACGTAATTTTCGATAATCTTTCGTACGGTAGAATTGGTTATTTATTTTTTGTGTTGCACAGGAAAAATCCACAGACAATGGTGCATCCACATTCCCAGTCGACGGGTGAAATGACAGAATATCCCGGTAAGCGGGGACCAGGTATCACCTGCATTGTTACACGTCCCCTGACTCAAACCAACATTGTTATCCCGGAAACAATTCAACAATAGCACATCAATGGTAAATTTCTTCACCTTGTTCACGGACCACTGGGATTTCTGAATACCCAAACGAGGGTATGACTGTCACATCACCAATACATTTATTGCATGAAGTAAATAGCATCCATTCTACCTTCACTATGAAAAACAAGCGGGCAGTTGAGCTAAAAAACGAAGGGAATGAGTAC
>CAIJED010000239.1 GCA_903819595.1 uncultured Methanomicrobiales archaeon
ATCTCGCGGAGGGCCTCACACCTGCGAGTAGTACCATTCAGAAAAGACTCTTCCTGGTCCACGCAAGGTTCCGCCGGATTCACCATATACCGTATTAGGTTCCTCTTTCGGGAAGTTATGGGTTCTTACATTTTGACAGGGAAAATTGTCCGGCCATCACCTCCTCCCATCGGTCACCATCCTGAAATTCCGTGCAAAATCGCGGGCTACCTCACCGATCATTCAGATAGACACAATAGTGATCTGAAATATTTCCAGAATTTCCATCAAAATAATTAACCGGTGGAATCCACTATTGAGTGTACAATGATCAGTATCGGTTTAATCGGCTGTGGAAATATTGGACATATTATTGCAAAATACCAGGATAATTTTGAGATCCGTGCATTATTCGATATTGTTCCCGAGAAATCCCATGAGCTGGCCCTGATCTGCGGTGGCACCGCATACGACAATTTTGAGGCATTCATCAGGAGTGATTTTGATATCGTCGTAGAAGCTGCGTCCGTCAAGGCAGTCCGGCTCTTTGGAGAGCAATCCCTCCTCAATAACAAAGACCTGGTGATTATGAGCGTGGGAGCACTGGCAGACAAGGCATATCTTTCATTGCTTACGGACACAGCAAAGAAAAACCACAAGAAGATCTATATCCCAAGCGGCGCAATAATGGGCCTGGATAATATTAAGACCGGCCAAATAGCAGGGATTAACCGGTTACTCCTCCGGACAACGAAGAGCCCCGCATCACTCGGTTTACAGACCAGTGAACGAAAACTCGTCTTCTCAGGAAAATCAAATGAATGTATCAAGGAATTTCCAAAAAATGTCAATGTCTCAGTGGCCCTTGGCCTGGCGGCAGGAACCGATGCCGATGTCGAACTCTGGGTAGACCCGGGTGTAGACCGTAATATCCACGAGATCTTTGTCGAGGGAGAGTTCGGGGATGCCTATATTAAAGTCCGGAATGTTCCAAGCCCGGACAATGCAGCAACCAGTTATCTCGCAGCCCTTTCCATCCTGACCCTGCTCCGGAACCTGGAAAATCCCCTCGTAATAGGAACGTAAACCAACCCCGCATGAACTGGAGAACCATGACCGATGTACCATTGGAGCACCTCCTGTCGTTTGTTGAAGAAGACGCACCATCGGGCGACATCACCACCGATGCCATCATCCCACCGGATACCTGTTGCACTGCCGTGATCATCGCGAAGGAGGAGGGAATTATTTGTGGTCTTTTTGAGGCGGGACGCCTGTTCACACACTTCGGCGTTCAGACCTCCCTGAAATATCCTGACGGGAGCCCGGTACATTCGGGAGATATTGTACTCTCGCTGACCGGGAACGCGTCCAGCATCCTTCTTCTTGAAAGGACCACGTTGAATATCATCGGCAGGATGAGTGGAATAGCAACAAAAACCAAAATCTGCGTGGATCTGATCGTGGCAGAAGGCGGCTGCTGCCGCGTGGCAGCGACCAGGAAAACCTCACCGGGCATGAGGGCCCTCGATAAGAAAGCAGTGATGCTGGGCGGCGGGGACCCCCATCGCTCTACTCTTTCAGACGGGATTCTGATCAAAGACAATCACCTTGCCCTGGTGCCGCTTGCTGATGCAATCGCATCCGCAAAAGCCCGATCACTGTACAGGAAAATCGAGGTCGAGGCAGAGGATCCCGGTTCTGCCATTACGGCAGCCGAGGCGGGGGCGGATATTATCCTGCTGGATAACATGACGCCGGAGATGATTGCACATACTCTGAAAGAACTGGATTCCAGAGACCTGCGTCATGGGAGGATTATCGAGGTGTCAGGGACAATTAACGAGGCAACAATCGGGGATTATATGATACCGGGTGTAGATGTGATCAGCATGGGCGCCCTGACTCATTCTGTCAGGAATTTTGATGTAAGTCTCGAGATTAGAAACCTCTGATTCACGAAACTTTTTTCCTGACCTGTTGGTTACCAGGTGGGGGAGTAACGCTTCATGTGCTGGTTCCGGGGATACGGGCGTTCACGTTCAATAAAATTGCATTATCAAGTCCCCAGAGCGAGACTGCCGCAAGGGCACCGATAACGCCACGACCGCCCTGGATGACCACATCATTATTACGGGCCACACGCTCAGCAAATTCCCGGCTGACAATACCGGAGCGGGCCAGACTTCCATATTCCCTGAGCTCCGGGGGAATCCGGAACCCGGTCCGGATCGCGATACCCCAGTCATGGGAAAGGGCTTCGTCATTGACAAACTTATATATACGGTCTCTCAACAGGTCGATCACCCCGGGTTCCGCGGCGACATCAATGAAACTACACGAATTGCCCGCTGTTTTCCCGGGAAGTGCGGGATATAGCATCGCAACATGGTGTCCGATGGGAATCAGGCCCTCCATACCCGCGATATGCTGGAGAAGTGCCAGTGCCAGTGCAAATGTTGCTCCCCCTTTTGGGCTGTCAGTATCATCAACCCCGATGATCACATGGGTCAGGGCTTTTGTATAGACTTCCCCTTCTACAACATCATCTTTTTTCCTGACTTTCACACGGGTGACTCCTTTTGCCCCGGACATCATATCGGTCAGCGAATAGGCAGGCCCTCCAATGCACAGGATCTCCTGCACAACCATATCACCCTCCCGGCGTACTCCTTTCACCCCCACTGCAGGAAAGGGGTATGCCCCGATGGAGATCTCCCCCTGACAAAGTTTTGCGCATTCCCTGAGTAATGTACCGTCCCTCTGGATGTGATTGAGTGCACCCCCGGCCATCCGGTGATGATACCCGCAAAATGCGGCACAGGCACCACTCATGCATTCATGGTAGATCTCTACCCATTCACCATCCACCGTGGTAAAAATCCTACGGCATGCAGAGGACGGCACTGCACTTGACGCTGCATACCGGGCAGGGATACGGCCCTGCTTCCGTTCTTTAACTACAACACACCCTTCAGATACAAGGCGGTTGACCCAGTCCTGCGCTGTGCTCCTCGGCACTTCCGCAACATGCTGAATATCCGTAACGGTAAAGAAACCGTTTTCAAGAGTAACCTGCCTCATCAGGTGCAGGTACTGCCTGCGTCGCTCAATTACACCGTACATGGGATGAAATAAACAGGATATCCCCAATTATTGCACTTGCGGTCTCTATCGACCCGGCCCCTTTCCCGATCAGGGTAATCTCCCCGGCCATGTCGGTCTCCAGGGTAATCGCATTTAGTGAGCCTTCGAACACCAGTGGATGGTCTTTCCTGATGATACGCGGAGAAACGCGGAGGACGCCTCTATTCGGAAAGGCCTCGGCAATCAGCCGTATCGTGCAGTCTTTCTCTTCTGCCAGTCGCAGTGCATCAGTCGTAAGAAGATCAATCCCGGTAATATCCACGCGGTCAAGAGATACACCATTGTCCCATATCGTATTGGCAAGAATGACCAGTTTGATCGCGGCATCGATCCCTTTCACATCGTAGGTGGGGTCAGCTTCCGCATATCCAAGTTCCCGTGCCTCAGCAAGGGCCTGGTCATAGGTAAGCCCTTCTGCCGCCATTCGCGTTAAGATATAATTGCAGGTCCCGTTCAGTACGCCGTACAGGGCAAGAATCTCATTTCCCGCAAGTCCATTGCCAAGCGTGTGCATGATCGGGATCGCCCCCCCGACCGTGGCCTCGTAACGGACGAACACCCCTCTTTCCCTTGCAAGGCCTTTCAGTTCTTTCAGGTGCAGGGATATCGGTCCTTTATTCGAGGTGACAACATGCTTCCCCCTTTCAATTGCCAGTTTCATGTACGAAAAGGCGGGTTCACCATCCCCGGCATTGGTCGGGGTCACCTCGACGAGGATGTCATAATCTGCGCGCGATACTACATCCTTCGCAGAGATGGCGACGCTCCCACAGGAACCAGTCCTTTTCGATAACAGCACCGCCCCGATATCCAGGCCCGATGGATCAATCAACCCGCTTTTCGAGTCTGCCACCCCGGTCACGATAATATCCAGGTCTTTTTTTGCGATCATTTCGAGGACTCCTTTTCCCACAGAGCCAAGACCAAGGACCGCGATCCTGACACTCATACGAGACCCCCATCAAGCGGCTCAATAATCAGCAGGTTTTTTGTTTTCGCAACCTGGCGAAGAATATCTAATGCAGAATCCATATCCTGTTTTGAGACGGACTTAATCATCAGGCGGGCTGAAGAAGGTTCATTAATCGCAGGCATCGCAAGGTCAAGTGCCGTTACTTCAGCAAACCCGGTGCAGTCTATACGGTCTACAGTATCTGACAGGTCGGTGTGCATGAGATGACCGATCATAATCACAGTCTGCTTGTACAGAAGACGGTCTTTACCAATGCGGAGGATATTTACCCCCCGCGCTTTTATCATGGAGACCAGGTCAGTAAGCCGGGGTTCGGCAATTTCCAGTACAATCTGGACTCCCAGCGTATCCTCACGGGATGAGAGGTCACGCTGGTGAATGACCGCAATAATATTTCCTCCTACCTCAGAAATGGGCTGCAGGGCCGAGACGAGTTGTCCCGGTGAGTCCTTCATCTCAAGCTTCATCGATACCTGCACTAAAGCACCTGATGATACGTGGAACGGCACGAAAGATAAGTCTTTTACATGTGTTTTCAAGAGTAGGGGCAGGGTGCAACCATCATTAAGATCCGGGAAAGCAACATCATAAAGAAATGGATGCAGATTATTTTTTTTGTTTTCCCAGATAATTTCCAGGCAATTGGCAATATGCGTGATAATTACGCCAGAGACCCTGGTTGATTTACCGGGTCATCCGATATACCGGGGTCAGGATCCGCCAGGGCAACTTCCGGAATGGTCACGTTTCTTGTGGATTTTCGTCAGATCTTACGGGTACACCGACATCAGCAGGGTTCGCAATCACGTAATGCTCCATAAAAAATCTGAATGACTTGTTCTTTTCAACAGCGACGCTGAGTGAAAAATATTTCAGGACATCGATCATGAACGCAATTTTTGATGGGTAATAACCCGGGATCCACCTGATAAAATCCTCCTTTGTTACAAAGTCTGACCGCGCAGGGGCATGGATCCCCAGTGCTTTCGCCCCGGTATCATCGATCCCGGCGAGGTACCAACTCTCAATCTCCTGGATGATCACCATTACATTCTGGTAATCAGCTGCTAAAAACCTGGAAAGAATAACCTTTTTTTTGGCATGGACACTCTTTTCAAGATCAATATCGGCAACGATGATGTAATGGTGATGCATCGCATTGATGCCATTGATGAACCGGTCTACTTTAACAGATTTTAAACAGGCGAACGTGATCAATTCAACCGATAAAAATGCGTGCTCAAACCTGGGTTTTATGATGGTCTCAAAGAACCTTACATCATCACTACCCTCGACAAAAATAAAAAGGCGTTTTAGTGCCATCGCCATCTCATTCGAGACCAAGAAGGTCCTGTATGAAGAGTTCGTCGATACCGATCTCGTGCTCAAGAAATGTCCTGACCTCCTGTTTGTCGACGGGTCTCGACAGATGAGAAAAACCACCAAGGTCTCTTGTAATGAGCGTGATATCTTCTATGTTGACGTGTTTTAACATTTCGGGGTTATGTGTTGTTATAATAATCTGCTTCTTCTGGGAGGCATCCTTTAACATTGCAATAAGTTTTGAAATAAGGGCAGGATGAATATTTCTTTCCGGTTCCTCAATAATCGTTACCGGACGTTCTTCAAAAACAAGTGCAACAATCAGCGCGGCGATATTGATCGTTCCATCAGAGATCATGGACGCGGGAATGTACTTGTTCCCACTGTAAATTTCCTTAACCTTCATGAAAAGTGACATATCCAGAAATTTTTCAACTGCAATATCTTCCACAAATGGCAGCATATCCTGTACCAGGTTGAGGAACGCACGTTTTCGTACTGGATCCTCGCAGATGCCCTTGACAACGATGGCAAGGTTACTCCCATCCTTCTCCAGCTCGGTTTTGCCAAGCATCGGCGCTGCTTTCTTGAGAAGGCGGGGATCGAAATCGTAGATTTTTATGCCGCGAAATATCCATTCAAGGGGAGGTATACCCGGTACATTCATAGGAATATTGGCAATCAGGCGGGTTGCCGGCTTATCCTGCATCTGGAAGAGATGGGGAAACAGGTCTTTTTCATGGACAACAAAACCCAGAGGTGGAACGATATCATACCGGATCTCACCATTTTGCAGGGATAATTTGATGCATCCGGGACCAATCTTCTCATCAGGACCTCCAGGTCCGAAAAAATCCCCGTTAACCAGCAGCTGATCCATTGGTACATCATACCCGGTCAGGGTATCCGTAAACCTGACAGAAAACTCGTACAGCAGGTGAACGGGTTCAAAAAAAATAGGGTGATGTTCTCTTACCCCAATTACATCCCTTTTTTTCTGCTCAAGTGTGTATTCAATCTTAAAAGACAGCTCTTCGGCAGGTCCAATGACCATATTTCTCAGGTAATCGACACCACCCTGTAGCGAGATAGCATTACCGATACCATATTTCGCAATATCACGAAGGAATATGAATACCTGGATCAGATTTGATTTTCCGGAGGCATTTGAACCGATGAGGAGACTAAAACCGGCTGGACGAAACGACATCTCGCGAAAACTCTTAAAGTTGGTAACAGAGATGCAGGTGATAGGCATACGAGACAGGGTCTTCTTCCTGTTGGAGATAAGGGCTTCGGTCGTGCAGTCCCATACCCGGCTGTTAAGGGGGGGAAGAACGCGCCAATATTATCCGGCATAAATAGATAATGGTTGGCAAAGCTACAGTCTAGTATGACAACATGGCCGGTCCCGGGGAGTGCGTCCTTCCAGGTCCCGGTGGAAGGTCAACCCGGCTCATTCTGGGAAGACAGGGGTGATCGGTTCCATTGTGGCATCGATATTTATGCGCCGGCCATGAGCGAAGTACTTGCATGCGAAACAGGGGAAGTGTTCGACGTTGGTATCGCAACATCCCCGGAACAGACGCATTACTGGAACACCACATGGTATGTCCTGGTTAAAACCCGCTCCAACCTGTATTGCCGGTACGCTGAGTTTGGTGACGTTTTAGTACGTATCGGCGATCGGGTGCTTGAAGGCCAGGCGATCGGGCATATCGGAACCGTGATCAGGCCGCAACTTGTGGATAGTTGCTCACCCGTTTATATTCAGCGCCTTAAACTGGACGGTCATGTATCAATGCTTCATTTTGAAGTGTACCGATTAAGGCCAGTCTACATGCGACCCTACCGTGGCGGTAACTGGTTTGGCAATGGACGTCCCGAAGGACTTCTTGATCCGGGGCCTTACCTGCGGGGTGCCATCCATGGCATAAAAAAAGGCTGACCTCCAACGAAAATAGTTTTCCGGGTGATTCACCCACGCTTCACCATGACCAGCGGGGTTATCGGGCGGTTTCTTCATGGGCACGAGCAACAAAAAGTATTCCCTAAACAACCAGGTGATGAGAGAATGCGGGAAAACCGCATCTACCAATGCCATGTGTCCATTTGTTACCGGGGAAAAATGAAGGCCGGGTAGCGTGACAAAAAAACAGGTCTGTTGAAGTCCCGGATTTATTGTGGAAGATCAGATGAGTTTGAGGCGATAGAATTCGCCTTCTTGATCAAGTAATAGGCAATTCCAAGACCAATAATAATGATACCCATACCACCCATCAGGAATCCATCCGAATATTCCGGGTCGAGTATGATCACTTTCCGGGCAATTGCAATCACCGCAACGAGTATAACAATTTCCACGTGGATCACATTTTCGCGGAGATATGCCTTGAGCGTATCAAGGAGTTCAATTCCAATCACCACAAGGAGGAAGAAACCGAATATGTTGAGCAGTTCATGGTTTTCAAGGCGGTACGCCGAGTTCACGAACAAACCCTCATAAAGGAGCCAGCCAAGCTCGGTAATTGAAAACACGATTACCCCGCCGAGCAGAACAATGAGGATAATATACATTAATTTCTCGAATTTCCGGATGTAATCGAGCATGATAAAGTCCAGATTAATACTAATTCGTTGATTATAAGAGCATATCGCTTCGTACCTTCACTTCCGGGAAGGGGATTTACCCCACGATACAGCAGAGACCGGGGGATCCCTTCCTGCCGGTCATGTGTCCGGTGGTGAATGAAAAATCCCCAGCCGTTTCACGTGGGCATCCCCGGTAAAGTACAGCCATCCACGTTAACCACAGCCTTCCACCCCATGACAGGTCTCCATGTCGTTACGCACCTTTAGCATAAATCCTGACAGGATATCCGAACAACCCGGTCTGCATCGGAACTTTCAAAAAAATTAAATTGTATGTTTTTACGAATGAATCCGATGCTTACGAAATACGCAATCTATGGAATTTCCAGGGTGACCGACATTAGAGAGTTGTCCCCGGGGATTTGTTCCAGGATTGCGAACAGTTAGTTAGTCATCTTCCACGGCATCGAGGAAATTTGTGAAAATCCGCGTCCCATTTGCCGTATATTCTTCCTGGATCGCATGATAATCAGATAAAATTTTCTCCTGATCAATCAACGACAGTTCTGGATCAACACGGATGAGTGTATTGAGAAGCAGTTCATTCATCTCAATATGCCCCTGGATTCCATAGGCAAGTCTCCCTTCTTTTATCACCTGGACCGGGCATTCATCACCAAAGCCTAGCACTTCTCCCACGATCGATGGCTCTGCCATCTCTCCATGGAGCTGGAATACAGGGATGGGACTCTTAATCCCTCTGAAGAGTGGGTCATTCCTGCTCACGTCGCTGATGCGAATACGGTAATATTCCCTGTCGACACCTCTCCAGCCGATTTCACTCTGCCTGCACCTGGTGACATGACCACCCGCTGCTTTTGCAAGTATCTGCATGCCGAGACATATTCCAAAATAAGGAATACCTGACCGGATAATCGTTCTTACAAATGCAACTGCACCCAACATTTTTTCCGAGTGATCGTTTGCACTTTCAGGTCCACCCAGCATAATTACTGCTGAATAGGCTGACAAAGAGGGGATGGATCCCTCACCTTTGAAATCAACAATATCATGGGTAATATTGCGGTCTTCGAGGATACCACTAAGAATACCAGGGCCTTCGTGGATGTTATTCCTGATTATCAGCACGTTCATACTAGATATTCAATACTACCATTAAGATGATACTTTCGGAAATCTGACAGATGAAAATTGATCGTTATCCCAGGGCATTTCACGATACCTGATAGAAAACAAGTCAGTACGATTACTGGCACGATCGTAGTATATCTGTAAGGGCCGACAGGTTCTGGTTGAGCAAATCTTGTCCCTGTTCAGATAAATCACGGTCAGGCCGAACAATATCCGGTTGAATACCGATCAGGGTAACCCCGCTTCCCGTATCCTGTGCGATGAATTCCATGACTAAAGATAACGGCAGTACATGTGATGAAACCAGGTTTGACTGGGTGCTTCCCGGGTCTAATACCTTGATATCTCCGGGAAGGAGTCCCATATCTGCCGCATCCATGAAGATACAATGGTCTGGCCGGTATACTCGCAGAGCGGCGGTAATGCTCTCAGGGGCGGTCCCGGCGAGAAAAACTTGCACATTGGCTAGGTGTAATTTTTCAATTTCTCCTGCCGCATACATACCTAACCTGTCAATCGGAGAGTGAGGATCGCCGACCCCGATAATGGCAATACGGCAGGAATTATGTAACCTTCGAATGAGATCATTCCCGATTTGGGACGGTTCCCGGAGACTCATGCCGCGATAACTTCCTTATCAGTACCTGAATCCGAAAGTTCATTTTTCAGGTATATCGCACCTGTCGGGCAGTG
This sequence comes from uncultured Methanomicrobiales archaeon, assembly GCA_903819595.1. GTDB lineage: Archaea > Halobacteriota > Methanomicrobia > Methanomicrobiales > Methanospirillaceae > CAIKOD01. Next base: position 9,860 of record CAIJED010000239.1, read on the forward strand.
ACGTTCACAGAGCCCGCAGCGGATACATTTGAAGAGTTTCACCGCTGGTTTTTTCTTACGCAGGAGTATTTTATCCTTAAACCTGATCTCCCTGGGGCTGTCAACCATCGATATACATTGCACTGAACAGACCAGCGAACACTTGGAACACCCGATACAGATCTCATCGCTGACAGCGATTCTGCCACGGAACTTGTCCGGGATTGGCACCCGCTCGCCGGGATAAAGAATTGTAGAGGGCATTGTTAACAGGTTGCGGAACATTTCGACGAGGACACTCATGGACTCACCCAGCGATAGTTGATGATAAGAACAATTGCCACCTGGAATAACGCTGCACTGGCGATATATTTCCAGCCGATCGTATTCAGCTGGTCAATCCGAATGCGTCCTGTTGCGACCTTGATTGACGACAGGACAAGAAGTACCGCAAGTGTTTTTACAACGAACAGGCCAAAGCCCGCGATCATACCGAGCCAGAAGGGTGTTATCACCCATGGCAGGACCGGCCCGCCAAGGAATAATGCTGCAACCAATGCACTGCCTGTCACCAGGGAGACATCCTTTACAAGGTGCATCAGGGCAAGCCTTCTGCCAGTCAGCTCAGTCCATGGACCAGCCACAATTTCTGTCTCAGCTTCAGGGATATCAAAGGGTGGCCGTTCCAGTTTGGCCTGCAGGCCAATCAATGCCACAATAAAACCAATCGGCTGAAGAAACATCAACCAGAGGTTCTGCTGCTGCCATTGCACAATTTCAGAGATTGACCATGTTCCTGCCATAAGGGCTGGGGTTAACAGGGCGAGAAAAAACGGTACCTCGTAAATGAACATCTGCGTAATAACACGGATACCTCCGATTGACGAAAAAATGTTCCGGCTCATCCAGCCCAGGAGGAATAAAATCACAGTCGGGATGGTAAGGAGATAGAGGACGAGGATTAGGTCCCCCTGGAACCCGAACGGGCTGGACATAAAAACAGGTATATAGAGGAATGCAGTCATCACGGCGGCAAGGGCCACAACAGGGGCTGCATCGAAAACCTTCCGGTCAACTCCCTCGACATCAATGACCTCCTTACCAAGCATCTTTATAAAATCTGCAAATGGCTGGACGAAGGGCGGCCCGACACGGTTCTGCATCCTGGCGGTGATTTTTCGGTCGATAAATTCAAAGAACAGGGCATACATTACCAGGAATACGAACCCCGGGAAGAGAAAAATATAGACCAGCCCGGGTAACAGGCCCGTCATGGCAACCCTCGCCCCTTGTCGGATATCTGCCTGCGTTTCCTCAGCTCATCAAAGGTAATAATCCCGGGTTTTCCTCCAGGGGTGTTGATCAGGGTGATTCGGGATGTACACGAGAGGCAGGGGTCTATGGCCGCCACAATCACGGGTATGTCGGCAAGGTTCTTATTGACAAGGCACATCGCGACAGAGGTCCAGTTTGCGAGTGTTGGTGTACGGATATCTATCCGTTCAACCTTATTCGTGCCATTAGTCCGGATGAAATGTACGAGCTCACCCCGTGGGGCCTCGTACCGTGACATGATTTCCCCATCGGGTGCAATTTTAGGCGCATTGATACGTACCGGGCCCTCGGGGATGTTTTCAAGACAATACCGGACAATATTGACACTTTCATGAAGTTCCCCAATCCTAACACAAGTCCGGCCATATACGTCACCGTTTGTATCGGTCACTACATTCCATGGGACATCCGCATATGCAAGATAGGGGTCGTCTCTGCGGACATCATAATCAACACCACTCGCACGTGCCGTAGGCCCCACCGCACCATAGTTCAACACTTCCTCCCGGGAAAGTTTACCTACACCTTTAAAACGGAGCAACATAGTCTGCTGGTCATTCACCATGTCGGTATACTGATGTATCCGTTCTTCAAGGAACGGCAGGCGTTCCAGCGCGGCACTCACCTGGTGTGGGGCCAGGTCACACCGGACACCCCCTACTTCATTCATACCATAATGGACCCGATTACCGCTCATCTCTTCAAGAGTGTCCTGGACCAGTTCACGGTCACGCCAGGTCCACATAAAAAGCGTATTGAATCCGATCTCGTGGGCAGCGACCCCGAGCCAGAGCAGGTGACTGTGCATCCGCTCCAGCTCTGCGATAATGGTCCGGATATACTGGGCCCTCGGGGGGATCTCAACCTGCATGATCTCTTCGATACCCTTGACAAAGACGGTAGAATGAGAATGTGAGCAGATCCCACAGACACGTTCCAGCAGGGGAAGGACCCGGATAAAGTCACGTTGTTCCGCTGCTTTTTCAATACCGCGGTGGCTGTACGAGAGATCAAGTTCGAGCCGGACAATTTTCTCACCATCTGCAATGACCTTGAAATTAACCGGTTCCTTCAGGGCAGGGTGGTGAGGGCCGATTGGCACTGTTACCTCAGGCATTAAACACCCTCCTTTCTAATGCCGCCATAATAGGTATCAGGATTTTTCTTCCAGTCTTTCCGGAGAGGGAATTCATCAGGCGGCCAGTCTTCATTCAAGATAATTTTCGACAACCCGGGATGACCCCGGAACGTAATTCCAAAGAGGTCATGGATCTGTCGCTCGTAAATCCCTGCCGGCGGCAGTATACCGGACATTGAAATGATATCGGGAGTCTCACGCGGAACCTCAACCGCGATTGATATGACAGTACGGTGGGGGCCAATCAGGTGGTACAGTAGTTCGAATGTCCTGCCATTGTCTACCGTGCTTATCGTGACGAGGCGATCACATCCAAGGGTATCCAGGGCATATTTAATTGCATTACTAACCTTTTCGGGTGTTGTATGGATCCTGATACGGTTGGATCTGACTAAATCTGCAGTCCCGAACTCGTTCATTTTTTCTGCCACAAAATCAAGTGTCAACGGGGGAGTCATATTTTAGATCCCTGCCTTTCGTTCCATAGGTTCCATTATTTCGCGAACCCTTCTCTGGCGCCATTCTTTTCCACCGTGCACCTGATCTTCCTTCAGGAGATTCAGGCATGTAACGACCGCATTTATAATCTCATCCGGGCGTGGGGGGCACCCGGCTGCATACACATCCACAGGAATGACATCCTCAACACGTTCCATTACATGATAAAGCCCATGAAACGCACCGGCCGAGGCCCCGCAGGCACCCATCGCGATAACGTACCTGGGTTCGGGGATCTGTTCCCATACCCGGCGAAGCCGGGACGCCTGCTTCAGGGTGACATGCCCCGTGACAATCAGGATATCTGCATGGCGGGGTGACCCCTTTGCGAGGATACCAAAGCGTTCTATGTCAAAACGGGGCATCAGGCACGCAATTATCTCGATATCACATGCATTGCATGCTCCACTATTGAAGAGAGTGATCCAGGGGGATTTTATCCGGGCCCAGTTAACAAGGCGCTGGCTCAGACACTGCAACGGGGCGGCCATTATATGGAATCACCTCTATCACGTGTAATTAATTCATCGATCGGGACACTGCAATGGCATAACAGCCTGGAAAGGGCGGCAACCATTGCCCCTGTTGTTACCAGGGTTTTAGCATTCCATACCCGTTGTTTCACGCTTCCCACCTCAACGCGGTAATGGCCACCGCAACGATACCCAGATACCCGAGGGTCGCCCATAACGGTGCACCCGGGGGTGCAATCGCAATGAATAATGCGGCTACATGTACCACCGTGAAAAATAGTGCCACGTAAAAAAACTGGTAACCGGGCAGGATGGTCTGGGCTTCCATCGCCTCACCTCCAACGTATGGCATCGTTTTATTCTTCGACCATGGTGTCAGGGGTGCAATTGTACGGGACCACGCATAGATCAGGTAACCCGCCACGAGAGCGAAACCGAAGATGATTATCGGAGACGTGAAGAGGTCCAAAGGTTCCATTACATACCCCCCCAGGTAAACAGCTGGTTTGCTGCATGTGATATCCAGTCAAACGATTCGGGAAAGAGACCAAGGTATACAGTAATGATTGCTAGGCAAACCACGGCTGACAGGACGCTCACCGGGATCTTTTTTGTGCTTATTTCCACCTGCACCGGTTCTGCGGGCTCTTTGCCCTTGAATAATAATGTTGACAACACGGGGACATAATATCCAAGGGATATGGCACTGTTCAGCGCGAGTATCAGGGCAAGTGCCACCCCGCTCATCATTGACGTCACCATTCCCGCCTGTTCCAGAAGCATTTTACCCATGAAGCCACAGGTAAATGGGACTCCAATCAACCCCATCACAAAAATCGTAAATGCAATTCCCATGAGCGGATACCGTGCACCAAGACCCCTCATCTCTGCTACGTTATAGGACCCGGCATAACTGCCAAACGCATCTGCGGCAATAAAGGCACCACTTTTCATGATACTATAGGCAATTGCGTAATAAAGGCCGGCGATAAATCCAAGCGGCAGGTGATAAATCAGGCCTATACCAAATCCAAGAAGAATATAGCCCATCTGGGCAATGCTCGAGTATGAGAGAATGTACCGGAGGTCGGTCTGTTTGAGGCCCAGGAGATTTCCGGCGGTCATTGTGATGACGGCAAAAAACGTGATGATGATCCCAAGGTACCCCTGAACTTCACCACTCACCGGCAGTGCTGAAAGGGAGAGGAACAGGGCGATAAGTACCCCTGCCTTCGTGGCGCCGACCATAATAGCCGTGATGCCTACGGGAGCTTTGGCATAGGCATCCGGAAGCCAGGTATGCAGGGGAAAAATCCCCAGTTTTACCCCATACCCAAGAACAAGGAATAGTGCGGCCACAAGGATGAGCCCCGGGTTAGCACCGCTCAACGCCCCCGGCAGTTCTGACAGGTTGAGGGTGTGGCCCAGCAGGTACAGAATGGAGACGCCGAGAAGTGCACTGATAGTGCCGACCACACCCTGGAACAGGTATTTTGTGGCTGCTGCAAGTGCACCGGGATCATCACGGTACTGGTATGCACAGAGCGCGTAAATCGGAATGGCCGAAAGCTCAACCATGACAAATATGGTGAAGAGATCGTTCGAGAACCCGACCGCGACCGCACCCGCAATGGCAAAAAGCAATAGCGGGTAGTAGAGGTGGAGCGGCCCATCGTTATCGAGACTCCCCTGAGACGCCCATGCAGCCACTGCACCGATCCCGGTAATCAGCAGACCCCCGGTGAGCCCAATGAATGAGACACCAGACATGACTGAATGCCGGTAACTCATTGAAAGAAGAATGCAGAATGACAACAAGAGCCAGAGGGCCGTGATCAGACCGGTCCATTTCCGAGCCCGTAATGGGAGGCCCTTCCCGATAAAATACATCGCAATACCCCCGGTTGCAATAAACAGTGGCATGAAAAACGGGCTCTCAACCGGGGTCATAAGCCCACCACCAGCATCATTACGATCATAAATCCTACCAGCACACTGGTAAAAATTGCAAGATTCAGGTTGATGTCCCGACCTTCCCCCTTCATGGCGTAACTGCCTGCAGTAAAAAGCATGCACGCGGCGCCTGTTGCCAGGCCATATATTTTTCTGAATAGTTCCTGTAATCCTTTAGCAAATACAGTAACACCACGGGCTGCAGCGACGTAGAGAATGTCGAAGTCCCTGAGTTGTGTGTCATGGGGTTGCAGGTACTTTCGCCCGATAGTGAAGAAAAATATCGCTGCAAAACCCAGGACTAACAGGGCTCCTATAATATGGGCGGGGTCAAAGGCAACGTACGTCGTCGGGTACGGCAGGATAGCGTAGAGTATAGTCGGGAAGATCCCAATCAGTATGCATAATGCGGCGGCCCCAAGCATGGCTGCCTGCATGAGACGTGGTGGATCGGTCGCCCTGGTGTCACCTGGCCGGATGAATGCAAAATACCCCAGCTTTAAGAAGGAGACAAATGTCCCAAAGGACGCGATCTCAAGGAGCACCCAGATTAAGGGACTTGTTTGTTCTGCAGCGAAAAGCACCATGCCCTTTGAGACAAAACCATTGAAGAGAGGCACACCCGATATGGAAAATGCCGCTACCCAGAAGGCAAACGCAGTGACAGGCATCTTTTTCTGGAGCCCTCCGATCCGGCTTAACGCATTTTCCCCGGTTTTCCAGATAATCACCCCGATAACCATGAACAGGAGTGCCTTGTAAAGGATATGGTTAAAGAGATGGGCCATCCCGCCATCGAATCCAAGTTGCCCGATTTCGTTGGCAGTCCCAAGCCAGCCTAAGATCCCTACGCCGGCGACCATGAAACCAACCTGGGATACAATATGATACGATAACAGGCGACGCATGTCATTCTGGAATACCGCAAAGAACACCCCATAGACTGCCATCAATGCACCCATGAAGACGATAATTTCAGTCCCTGGCTGAACTCGCGCAAGGAGGTAGACTGCGGCCTTTGTCGTGAACACGCAAAGGAATACACCTGCCACAAAATTTGCCCGGGGGTACGAGTCCGGGAGCCAGGTATGGAACGGTATGAAGGCAATATTGATTCCAATACCCAGCACGATCAGCACAGAGGCCCAGAACTGGTAGGCGACATCCGGGATCGCACCGATAGGACCAATAATCGGTGAACCCCCGCCCAGTAAAAGCAGGGCAATTCCTGCTGCAAGGAGAGCCCCGCCAAGGCCATGGTACATCAGGTACCGGTACCCGGCACCAGTTGCCTCACCCCGTTCCTGCCAGATCAGGAATGTCGAGGTGATCGCCATCACCTCCCAGAAGATCAGCAGTGTGATCCAGTCCCCTGCAAAAACAACACCCATTGCGGTGCCTGCGTAGAGGAGTGCATAGAGATGGAGCCGGGGTGTGGCAACAGCTGCGGCATAGATAATGGCGAGGAATGTGATGATCGCAAAAATCAACCCGACCATGTAGGAGAGGCTGTCAACACGGAGGAGGACTAGCGTATAGCTGATGAAGGGGAGGTTCCATTGCATCACCCCGGTTACTGCAGACGCTGAAAAATATCCCCCGGGAAGCAGGACTACATTCACAAGGGAAATCCCGCCAAGGGCAATAAGCCCAATCTGACGGGCCTTCCCCTTCAGCAATAATACGAGTGGTGCACCCACCAGGAAGACCAGGAATGGCGGGATGGCGGCACCGGGCAAAAAAATTCCGGAGACCTGGACTGCCGTATGGGTCACATTCGCAGCCACCTGGGTACAGAGAGCAAACGGGCTGAACGGAGCAACAGTCCAGACCCCAAGTACCAGTGCTCCGACTGCAGTGATCACCACGGGCACACGGAGTGTCCAGCGCACCTCCTGAACTCCACCTTCAGACGGCCGGAAATATGCACGGGTGATCACCGGGAGGAAATATGCAAGATTGAGCACACTTGATCCGACGAGGACGAGGAGGATCCACCAGTCATTGGCAGCACCCGCACCAACTCCCAGGGAGAGGTACCATTTGGCAATAAACCCCGCCATCGGAGGCAGGCCCGTCATACTCAGTACCGCAAGGGTGAAGGCCCCAAATTCCCAGGGCATTTTCTTTCCCATGCCATCCAGCTGCGAAATTTTTGTTTTCCCGGTTTCTACGGCAACAGTACCGGCAACAAAAAACATGGCCAGTTTACCAAAAGCATGCGAAGTAAACGCGTACGTCGCCCCGATAATTGCTGCAGCCCTTGCAGTTTCTGATACCCCGGGAATACCCGAGGGCAGGAGCACGGCAGCGCCAAGTACCATGTAACTGAGCTGGCTGATCGTAGAATACGCCAGTCGCAGCTTGAAATCATCCTGGAGAAGGGCCAGAAGAGATCCGGCAATAATTGTAACAACCGCCACAATAATGACGAGGTTCTGGAGCCCGAGCGCGACCATCTGTTCAGGGCCATACAGGTACAGGATGAGACGCAGGAGGCCGAATACACCCGTATTTACCACGGCCACCGCATGGAGAAGCCCACTCACGGGAGTAGGGGCAATCATCGCACTCGGCAGCCAGCCATGCAGGGGGACCAGTGCCGCTTTTACACCGAATCCCGCCAGCAGCAGGATAAATGCAAACCTGGCAAAGTCAGGCGAAAGGCTGGCAATTCCCGGGTTACCCCCTGCAACGAAATCGAGCGTGTTACCCATTGCCAGCAGTGCCATCATGCCGGCAAGAATCGCAACTCCCCCGCTCTGAGTGTATATTAGGTATTTCCTGCCTGCAGCAAGGGCCTCCTTTGTTTCAGTATGTACCACAAGCGGGTAGGCGGCAACAGCGAGGATCTCATAAAAAACAAACAGGGCAAAGAGATTGGACGAGAATGCCACACCCATAACAGACCCGATACAAATCGCGAAACAGGCATAGTACCTGGTCTGGGCCTGTTCTTTTCGTCCACGCATGTAGCCGATGCTGAATATCGTTGTGATGATCCAGAGACCTGATGCAATACATGCAAACAGAAGACCAAGCGCATCCGCCGTAAGACAAAGACTTAATCCAGGTAGTACCACGAGCGACTGGGTAGACACGGGTTGTGATGCAAAGGCGGAGGGAAGAGCAAGGACACATAACACAAATGTGAGGACCGATGCAACAATCGAAGCTGCTTCACGTGCGTTGGGCCGTTGATGAAGAAGTATCACCGCAATTGTCCCGATGAACGGGATTAACACAATAGCGGCGAGCACCCATGGCTGAACATCCGTCATTTCACGGGTCACCTTCACGGATAATCCGGAAAATTACTGCACTGTCAAACGTTTTCCATACCCGCTTCAACAGAATCACAAGGGCAAGGGCAACACCGGCAATCACTGCCTCAATGGCAATGAGCGTGAATACCACCGCCTGGGAAACCCCGGTATCCCCACCCAGATATCCCCCAAGAATGAAGAGCAGGCAGACCGCTTTCCCCAGAAATTCCAGCCCCATTACCATTTTAATCAGGTGACTCCGGGCGATCAGGGCGGCAAGTCCAATCGCAAAGAGCGCCCCGGAGACCGTGATAACCACGGACAGGCCTGATAGTGTCATCGTGGTCTCCTCCCTGCGCTATCGGAACGTACAAGCAGGAGTATGGAGATTACACCCGCCAGGAGAATAAAACCCTGGAAAACGGTTTCAAATGTCCTTGTACCCCATAGCGCTGCACCAGCAGGTGTTCCCCCGGGTATAACCACCGGCCACGGGACATAATACGAACCGAACAGGCCAATAAAGAGAAGGAAAAAAACGATTCCAAGGACCAGTGCGACGATGCTCTTTGCATTCATGCGGGCACCTCTTCTTCCTCCCCTCCACCCAGAATAAGTGCCACAAGAAACAGTACAGATACCAGTCCCGCACCAACCGTAAGTTCGAGAGCTCCAGCGAAGGGCGACGCAAGGAGAAAAAACAACATAGCGAGACATATGCTGCAAATTGCATATGCTGCAATCGCACGAATAAGATTTTTCTGTATGATGGCGATGATCGCCATCACGATGGTCACAAGTCCAAGTACCGACAGAATCATAAAATCTGCATCAGGCATGCAAATACCTCCACCAACGGTTCACCTTGCGGTTTTTGAACGCTGCCAAGCCGGTACCGTTGGAATAATCACTACAGAAGTAAATTGGAAATATGACTGAACACATCGCCATTGCACGAGTGGAATGAGGGGGATCTGTCATTTTGCGATCTTTCCCGGGTTCACCGAAGATCTTTAATTATTCAGATAATTTTCGATAACGGAAATTCGAATTCAATCATGAATACAACATGCAGATTATTTTCGTTTATTTTAAATTAGTTTCATCATATCACGAAGGACACGATAAATCTTTGGTCAGGGGGAAACAAGATTGCCATGCGGCAGGATGTCGGGGACTGAATGGTAACAGTACGGATAAGCTATCCGAAAACCAGGAAACTGGACAATACACTCCTGTTAACTCACAGGTTCTGACCTGGATAGCAGGTTTTTCCCAGGGTTGCCAGTCAGGTCCCTGGCGACAACAGGGATTATCCCGCTTGATCCCCTTGCATACTATGCGCACCCACGGGTGATGTTGAATCGATGTGTTGGACATCATCTGGCAGGTGAAAGGATCCATTGATTATTACGGGAAGATCGGCCTACGTGATTTTCCGGTGGCAGGAAACACAAACCTGCCATACGGTTTCGGTTCAATGACGAAACCAAAAATAGCCTTATTCCATGGGAAAATCCCGGACGATGTTAATAATCTCTGCCTACATTCAGGGATGGACCAGTCGTCCCGTCACAAATGGAAAAATAGTTATGCAGGGGTCTCCCCTATATCTACAGTTTTTACCGGTTTTACATACGTGATGGTAACAATTTCGACCCCACAACTTACGGCAGGTGCCGTGTACTGGGGGTCCATGGTGAGACATTTTACCGGGCATGTATCAACGCAGGAATTACAGACAACACAGCGGAAACGGTCAATCTGCCAGGTCTTTTCCTCTTTTTGTAATAAAATTGCCTGCGACGGACATTTCCTCTGGCAGGTCCCGCAGGAGATACACCGGCTCTCATCAATGATCACATGCCCTCGTGTCAGTGGTGTTTTTTTCGCAGGCTCTGCCGGGTACCGGATCGTCGCCGGCCGTTGGAGAACCGTCCTCAATGCAGTTTTTGCCATCTCAAAGAATGCCATGGTCCGGATCACCTCTCCGTACAACTGATACAGGGGTCGATCGATAACACAATGACCGGAACGTCGGCAAGTTCACATCCCTGCAACATCTTTACCAGGGGTGGGATATTCGTTAACGTAGGGGTCCTGATCCTGGATCGCACGAGGAATTTCGTACCATTACCCTTGATATAATGGACGAGTTCACCTCTGGGTTGTTCAGAGCGGGCAAAATATTCCCCATCAGGAGCCCCGGTGACCTTCACATCGACCGGTCCATCAGGGATCTTCCTGATCGCCTGTTTTATAAGGTCTATTGAAGTGAAGAGTTCCCTGCATCTCACCGTACAGCGTGCATAGCAATCACCATCACTTTCGGTGACGGTTTCCAGGTTGAGCTTCCCGTACGCTGCATACCCGGTCTTCCTCATATCATAAGAAACACCGCTTCCCCGAGCGGTGGGACCAACAGCACCACAGGAATACGCATCATCCCTGGATAAGACCCCGACATTTTTCAGCCGGTGCCTGATCGACGCGTCCCTGAGGAAAACGTTCGTTAATTCTTCAAGTTCCTGCTGGATACTATCGAGGTCCTTACTCATCTGGTCGAGTTTTTCACCAATGATATCTTTTCTTACCCCGCCGATTTTGCAGGAGCCCTGGATGACCCTGCCCCCGGTAGTCTGTTCCATTACATCAAGGATCCGTTCCCGGATCCGCCATGCATTCATAAACAGGTTCTCAAACCCAAATGAGTCCGCAAAGCAGCCCAGCCACAGGAGGTGGGAGTGTAACCTCGAATATTCGGACCAGATCGTCCGGAGGAATAGGGCCCTTTCCGGCACTTCGACCTTCATAATCTCTTCAATCCCCTGGCAGTAGGTGAGACCGTGAATGAAACTGCAGATCCCACACGTCCTCTCTGCAACATAGACATATTCCGTAAATTCACGTTTTTCCACGAGCTTTTCAAAGCCACGGTGAATATACCCGATCGACGGGATGGCTTCAATTACCTTCTCATCTTCAAGTACAAGGTCAAGATGGATCGGCTCGGGAAGGACTGGATGCTGGGGCCCGAACGGGATGATGATCTGCTTTGTCATGGTTTTTCTCCTTTAGGAATAGCCGCCCCGAACGGGTACTTTATTGAGGTCCTGATGAAATTCCCCTTGAAATCGATATTCATACCCTTGACCTGGATACCAAAAAGATCGTGCATCTCATTCTCGTAAACGAAAGCACCCCAGTACATCCCTGAAATGCTTGGGACTTCTGTTTCTCCGGTCACCGTAACCCGGAGGTTCCGGAAGACAAAATCCTTGTCAAAAGAGTAGTTAATCTCGTAGACATCCCCGGTTTTTGTGCAGCCGATCTGGACGAGCCTGTAGCCTTCTTGTTTGTGTTGTTCAACCCTGCCAATCAGTTGCCCAACTTCAATAGGCATTGTCAGTTGCTCTTCAGATGTCATACGGCACTCCCGGGTTTTTCCATTGTTTCATTTCCTTTCTCTTTCATTGCCAGTCTCTTCGTTTCAAGGATACCAAGCGCCGTGACAACCCCGTCGATAATCGACTCAGGCCGGGCTGCACACCCGGGAACAAACACATCAACGGGAATGACCTTGTCGATTCCGCCTAGCACATTGTAGCATTCACGGAATATACCACCTGATGCAGCACAGATACCGATGGCCACGACCACCTTTGGCTCCGGGATCTGCTCGTAAATATTTTTTACTACTTCCCTGTTCTGTTCATTGACACTTCCCGTGACGAGGAAAATATCCGCGTGCTTCGGGTTGCCTGTATTGATGATCCCGAACCGCTCCACATCATATACAGGAGTCAAGGCCGCCAGCACTTCTATGTCGCACCCATTACAGGATGACGCATCATAATGAATTACCCAGGGCGATTTTTTCAGGTATGTCATGGCATGATCACTCCTTTCAGATAATACAGCACCCCGAGATTCACGATACCAAGCGTCCCGGCGATGAGCCACGCACTCCGAAGAGTCAGTTGCCATTTGACACGGGATATGGTGTTATCTATTAATATCTCAAGGAAATACGCGACAATTATTGCAGCAACGGCGATTACAGGGTTAAACCCGAAGAACAGGTACACAACCCCTAACAGGAATACATACTCATACCAGTGGGCAATTTCAATTTTACCAAGGTTGGATCCTGAAAAATCGGTCGTTACACCTTTGACTATTTCCTGGTGCGCATGGTGCGACGTGGAGAGGTCAAACGGTGATTTACGGAGCTTAATCGTCAGTACCATCAGGTACCCGATGAAAACACCGGGGAGGTACAGGATGATTGGTATGCCCGAATTTACAATTGCACTGACATTAAAGCTCTGGGTGACCATGTACATCCCCACAGCGGTGAATATGATCATCGGTTCGTAGGCGATAATCTGGATGAGTTCACGCTCAGCACCGATATGACTGTAGGGAGAGTACGAGGAATATGCCCCGAGTACGAGGAAGATATGGGACAGCGTAAACGCGAAAATCACGAGCAGCATGTCTCCACCCGAGAAAAACAACGCTCCTGCTACCACCATGAAGACCAGGTAACTTAACACGTAGAAGTGCTGGGTGACGGTGACGACCATGTTCTCTTTCTCAAACAGTTTCCCGACATCGTAAAATGGCTGAAGTATCGGAGGCCCCACCCGGCCCTGCATCCTGGCGGTCACCTTCCTGTCGATACCGGCGATAAGGCCTCCGGCAAGGGGGGCCAGCAGGACAAACAGGATTGCATTGACCAGTGATAGTACCGGTTCAGAAATCATAGGATCACCCCCGCCAGGAGAATGCCTGCAATCAGCAGCAAGCCCCAGCACAGCAACGTGCCGATGTAAAAGACCTTATCTTCACCAAAGTATTTTTCCATGTAATAATTTGAAAGGGATAGTTCACGCATCGTCCCGAACGTTCCCGAAAATCTCATTTCGTTTTCTGTGGTCCTGCCACCCATGTACGGGGAGACATGTTTGGATCCGGTCCGGTAGAACAACATGGATAATGGCATGATCAATAACAGGCATATCATCATGATCATGATGGCGAAGTTGGCCTGGGAAAGCCTTGTCGTGACCCCGTAAATGTTCATGATAAATGGCTCAATAAGATACGTGGAAATCAGAGGGAATGCCAGGCAGACACCGACAACAAGTCCGGTGAGGACATACAAAACTGCCCATTTTTCTTTTTTCACTGTACCCTCGATAACCTCCTGGTTACGCATGACGGATATGATCTTCCCCATCCATTTACTCCAGTAGAATACGGTGAATGAACCCCCGAACGCCAGTATTGCGATGAATATGAGACCAAACGGTGCAGTAATAAACGCCTCGATTGCTGCCCATTTAGAGATCACCATACCAAAGGGTGCAAGGAACATCCCTGCCATCCCGATAAACATCATCATAGCAATCTTTGGCATCCGGACGATAAGCCCACCCATGTCTTCGATATTTTTACTGCCCGTCCTGTTCTCCACCGTACCTACGCACAGGAACAGGAGAGATTTGGCGATCGCATGGAATATTATCAGCAATATTGCCACCCACATCAGGTTGTACGTGCCCACACCTGCACATGCCACGATCAGCCCAAGGTTTGCGATGGTGGAATAGGCTAACACTTTCTTGGCATTGCTCTGCGATATCGCGATCCCTGATGCCAGAAGGAATGTAACGGCACCCACCATGGCAATGATAAAACCCTCAGTGGTGAGTGCTAATACAGGGGCAAACCGGACGATGATGTAGACCCCGGCCTTGACCATCGTGCTGGAATGTAACAGGGCTGACACAGGAGTCGGGGCGACCATCGCACCGACAAGCCACGAGGAAAAAGGCATCAATGCAGCCTTGGTAATCCCGGCAAAACAGATTAATACCGCCGGCACAATCGCAATGGCATACCCTGAACCGATCAATGTATCCAAACCGAATAATTTTCCTGAAGGGTCCAGCATGGCGATGTAGATCAGGGCTGCGATAAACGCCACTCCCCCGAGAAGGTTCATGGAGAGTGCGAGGAAGGCATTGTTTGTCGCTTCGGGGGTCCCCGAATACCCAATCAGGACAAATGAACAGATTGTGGTAATCTCCCAGAAGAATAACACCCACAACAGATTATTCGAAAAGACAATTCCGAACATCGCTGAAAGGAATACAAAGAATATAAAAAAAAACAATTTTCTCCGGTCTTTTATTTCGGAATGGCGGGCATGATAGGTCTCCATGTACCCTAGTGAATAAACACATATCAGGCTCCCGATGATGCCGACTATCAACGCCATAATAATTGAAAGTTGGTCGATGAACAGGTTTTTTACCGGATTTATGTCGGATATCAGCCCCATCTCAAGGAATAAAAGTAACCCGGCCTGTAACAAGATCAGGGCTACGGTGAAATATTTTTTAAATTTTATTCCAAGGTACAGGATATATACCGCCAGCAGGATCTCGATTATCACCATAATTTTACTGGCAGGTTCAAATGGTATATCGAAAAAGACAGTATTTTTGCTGAAATAGGTGACAAGAAGATAGAGTGACGCAATACCCAGGGCAAATGCGGAAATAATTACAATATAATTCCTAACTTTATCCTTAACAAGCAGCATTAAAATGGCAATTATCACAGGAAATCCTATCAGGAATAACAGATCATTCATTCATCCATCCTCATGGAACGTTTGAGGTTTATCATTATTAATCATTTTCAATTGGAAATTATCTTGAACTGGCAAGATTCAGGACTATCATTCAATCAGAGGTTAAAATGAGACGCGGGTCTGAAGAAGGTACGATAATCCGTGATAAAATCAGGGGTGGCCGCGGACTAAAAACCTACTCTAATGGCAGGTCATCTGATGTTTTCATTCACGGGTTGGCTGGATCATCCCATATCACCCACGGCATTTGCGTATTGATGTCATTACCACACCACAAAACCAAAAAAAAATCTGCAAAAATTCGGTATTGTCCTAATTTATACCGCATAATGGTGAAATAAAAATTCATGCCAGGTCCAGATGTGATCTGACAGGGTTTCGATCATTATCGGTGTTTTTTTACAGGGTAATGGGTCCATCCAGTTCCAATGAAATTGGAATAATCCTAGTGCAGAGTTCAACCCCGCCTTCTGTTTAGAAATGCATTTGGTCTTTCTAACGAGCCGGCCTAATCTTTCGCGGAGAATACTGTTGAAGTTTTCAACATCTGTTGTTTCGATTTCGTGTATGTTCGGGTTTCCAAATACTGGCTTTTTAATTTTCTCGACAACTTTACCTCTTTCGCGAATTTTTATTACTTGACCATAGTTCAAGCAACTCTCAGTATAGAATTCGGCCAATACAGCAGTATATTCGTCATTTCCATCAGAAAAGACTTCAATCTTATTATTAGGAGTTGGCAATTGTGTTCTTATGAACACTTGCTCAACCATGTCCTTGCATACATCTCTTGTCCGAGAACCTAAAGAATATGCGAGGAAAAGATATGAAGCGCGTTTCACACCGGTGTAAATCCAGACGTCACCTTCATGATTTGGGCCTGTGCTGCCGGACTTAACTTTCTTTTGTTTTTTTTTATCGTACTCCAAAGCTCATCCACCTCAATTGGAGTTAACTCAACATCTTTTAAGAGAAACTGAGTTATTGTTTCGGCATGAATTGCTAGATCCTCTAATAATTGACAGATCGTGTCACGGTGATGACCCGTTGCACGTTCGATGCCTCTAATTCCAAGCTTTTCAACAAGCAGTTTGCAAATGAGGATAATTTCGTCTAATCGAAGATGTTTATGGTATAGGGGAGTGTTTGCCGTTTCTACGAACCATGAGTTGCAATGATTGCAATAGAATTGTTGATGTCCAGCCCGGTTCTTTCCTCTTTTTACGATATCCTTACCGTCATCTTTGAGGTAATAACTACATTTTGGCACTTGACATGTAATGTTAATTTTACTCCGCGGTCTTGCCATAATATTTCATTGTGAAGATTGAATAAATAGTTATGCTGTATAAGTTAGGACAGTGCCAAAAATTCGGGCACCCGGAACCGGGACCGCTCTTCCACGGCCGGACACCCCATTGATGAGAAAAGGTCTTGTGCTTACTTCTGCTTACCGATTATCAGGTGAAAGATGAGCGGTGTGGTCAGACGGGTGTCTCCTGGTTTCCACCGGACACTGGACGAGAGAGATGCCAGCTGGGACTGGCAGGTGAGACGTGATCAGCATCTTGCCCGCCGAATTCGATCTCAATCAGGGCAATTTGTATTTTGAGCTGCCGGATGAGATCATCTGCCGTGCTCATGGTGATGAGCCCGGACATGGCGAGATCATGCAGGAGGTTGCTGATGTCCGAGATGTCAATCTCTGTCATCCCTTCAATCTCACAGGTTTTCCCTTTGGATCCCTTTCTTCTTCTTCTTCGTCCACTGTCCCATAGAGATCATTGTACATGCTCATGATCACATCGGAAAAAGTCATCTTCCCCCGTTTTATGGATACAAGCGCATCGTACGCCTCTTCTGTCACCGAGACAGTCTTTGCCACGAAAGTAAGGTCGATATTTGATGTAATAAATGTATCCATTATAAAAAACACAATTTTAGTAAAAAATATTAAAACTGTTTCCATAACGTATCCTGTTTTTTTTATGAAAACTACAACGGCCATACCGGTTGCGGGTAATTGATTTCAATCCACGGCCCGTATTTTTTGGCCAGATTCGCATATCGACAACGATTTCTGGAAAAGTACGGGACAACGTGAATGAGAACACCCCGTAAAATAATTCCGTTACGATGTATGATTCTATCAAATAATCGCTTCATTTGTAAAACAAGTTCATGCGCGCATACCATTCCCGAAACTTCAGTTTTCACGAAGTCAACAATATGCGAGTTGTATTTCGATGGTCAGATGATTTGAAAATTCAGGGCCACCCGGATAATTGTTTGTGGACGTATCAGGTTCCCGGTATTTTTTCCCGGAATTCTTTTTAGAGATCCAGCCATCCGTCAAAACTCAGTAATTTATTAGTCCATGAGACGAAGTCCGTGGTACAGGTGGAATGAATCGGTGCGGTCCATACCAACGACACATATACTGCTATTTTGGGTCACATTTATCACTATATTTGGTCAGGCAGGGGCAATTGCTGATATGTTACAGCCATCCCCTATTCCGCCCCCCGGAGATTACGGATATTACCAGGTCGGGTCCAGTCCAGACGGAGCTGACGTGGTATTTGACGGAAAATTTGTGGGTGAAACACCCCTTACATTCCCGGTATTTAGTTCCGGCACCCCGGGACACCTTATCGGTATATCGAAAACCGGGTATATTACCTGGACCCGGTCGTTCTCAGAAAATCCTGCAGTTGGAGAGAGTGTTCCGGTTTTCGCACCTCTCCAGCCAAAAGAGGCAACGGGGTCAATAAGAGTAACATCCAGCCCTTCGGGTGCTCTTGTGAACCTCGATGGTATTATGGGGCAGATGTCCCCCTGGACCTACACGAGTGTCCCGGTAGGGGGCCATACGGTTCAGGCATTCCTGTCAGGGTTCAGCCCTTACTCAGGCCAGGTGGAGGTTGTCGCAGACCAGACTGCAGACGTCGGGGCATTCCTGTATCCACTGACGAGTACCGGTGCTTTACAGGTAGTCACGTCCCCGGGTGGCGCCGATCTCTATCTTGACAACATCTACCTGGGTAAGACCTCCACCGCCGTCGGGAGTATCGCCACCGGTACCCATGTTGTTACCCTGAAACATTATGGTTACCAGGACCTTACCGGCCAGGTGATGGTTGAAGACGGTAAGACAACCTATCTCTCCTTTACCCTCATTCCCTTTACCGAACCCACAACCGGGAACCTGCGTATTGAATCGGATCCTGCCGGAGCCGGGATTTATATTGACGGGGTCTACAAAGGTGTCACCTCTGCGGGTGAACTGACTATTTTTACCGGTATTGCCCCGGGGCCACATACGGTTGATTTGAAACTTTCAGACTACCAGGGATATTCGGATACAGTTGGGATTGTGGCAGGTAATACATCAACAATATCCGCCAATCTTATTGTTAGTCCAAATTATGGTCGGAATGCACTGTTGGAGATCATCTCGGTCCCTTCAGGTGCACCGGTTTTCCTCGATGGAACCATGCAGGGAATTACACCCCTTACGCTATCATCAGTCCCGGCAGGGTCACACACCATTTCTATCCAGGTTAACGGATATCTGGACTATTCAACCTTAATACCGATTTCCCCAGGCCAGACCGTCCTGATATCTGCAAACCTTGCACCAGTCCCGACACCCGGTCAAACCACCTCCACCCCATCAGGGTTATTCCCTGCAACAGCAGCTCCCGTCATTGCCGCAGGACTGATTACCATGAACAGATCTCGCAGACCTGATAAAAAATGAGATTCTTCTGACAATTTCCCGCAGCAATGGTTCAACTGGTGGAAGGGGAAGTTACCTGTAGAAAAGACCAGGGTGTATTGACTTACCGATGGCATCATCCCAATATATCCGGGCATGATGGACACCCAGTACAACAGGACAGGGGGATGAAGGACATCCCAATAAGTGGGTTTTCAAATCCCTGCCCCTGAAAGGTGAAAGGAATGAATGTTTCAAAAAAATACACGGACAGACTCATCGGAAAAAGTATCACTGCGATGCGAAACACAAAGCAGGCAATTTATGCGGCCGCCGCTCTTCATGCTATTGCGCCATTGCTCCTGCTCGCAAGCCTGGTGATCCCGCTTGTAGTAGCGATACACGGGTGAGAGCGATACTACTCATTTTTTCGGACGCCAAATGAAGAATTCCCGGAGGAATCACATGAAGCGCCGGCCTATGAATCCATTCCCCGGATCGGATGATGTCATCATTATAGGCTTAAATTTGGATGACGGAAATGGATGAAGCGAGTTACCATGAACTGGATGTCATCGGGATCCTTTTCTGTATGCGGGTATGAGGTGACAGGAAACGAACCACTCACGCTGCATTATATTGACCGGCAGGCACCTGACCGCATTGCAATTGCTCATTACAGGGCATTGGATGGCGTGATGGTGCCGGAACCGGATATGGAGATCCGGGTTGACCATGAACAGGAGTTGCCACTGCCTAGGTCACGGGTTTTTTGACAGACCAGGTAAAAAACACTACCGTGACAATGGTGAGTACAAATCCCGCCATAAATCCCACCTGGTAACTCAGTGTGTAACCGATGATAAGCCCGGTAATCAGGGGCCCGAGGGAATGCCCGATATCCATGGTTGATGAGAGAGCTCCCATGGACGCACCGATCTCCTTTTTTGCGGCGATCTCACCGGTGTATGCTCCGGTCGCAACTGTCGACAGGGAGAGGCCGAGTCCAGAAGTAACGCTGATCAGGAGGAACACATAGAAGTTCGAGAAATACGGGATAATGGCGACTGAAACACCAATCATGGAGAGTCCAACGACAATCTGGACCCGCTTGTCCACCCGGTCCGCGATCCGGCCAAACAGCGGTTTTGTTACGGCCATCAGTACGATCTGTACGGCAAAAATGATCCCGATTTCTAACGCAGAGTACCCCCGGTTAAAAAGGAAAACCGGAAGAAACGTTTCGAATGCCCCAAATGAAAAATAAGTCGCCATTTCGACGAAAGCTGTGGCCCTGAGGATCCGATCATTAAAAAAAATCTTAAAACTCCGGGTAAATTCTGCGAACTGAATGAAAGCAAAGGCATGCGGGTCATTCTCGGAATACAGGAGGGTAATAACAAACGCAGGTATCGCAAAAAGAAATGCCACGAAATACACGACCTGGTAACTAATGAGCCCGGGTAACACAGCAAAATACGAAATGATAACACCACCCGTAAGGGGTGCGAGTGATCGCCCCATCAGCGTGGCCGCGGAATACTGTCCGAGAACCTCACCTTTTCTTCCCGGGAAACGGTCAACGAGTAATGCTGCAGCAACAGGTCCAAGAATCGCAGTCCCGAGCCCATGGAAGAACCTGACAGGGATCAGCATCAACGGGTCACTGATGAAAAGATACAGGAGCGGCGCAATAACAAATACGACACCTGATAGAATAAGCAGCCGTTTTTTCCCGAGCCTGTCAGACAGGACCCCGACGGGAAACGAAAATAAGATCCCTGCAAACGGCGATACGGCCGAGATCATCCCCAGTGTTGCATCGCCGGAGCCTAATGCCTGTGCGAAGAGAGGCAACACGGGGCTTTTTGAGATAGTGGTGGAGAAAATCGCAAAGAAACCAAGCAGGTACAGGTAAAAAAGTATCTTCCGGTCGTTTACATGTAGGTCCATGGTTCTGCCCGTAAATCGTCCCAATTCATTCTTTCTCTGTAATGGATAAGGGAGCAGGTCATTGATAATGGAAATATTCCCGCCATTAATTCAGAGTTACATCCAACCTGGCCAGGAGAGTCCAATTCCCGTCACCATATCACGCACTTCACCCCGTATAATCCCATCAAGCCGCATCAGGAGCAGTGAATATAGCACCGTGCCCATTACCACACCACCGGCAATAAGAAAAACATTCGTTAAGGGGATAATATACTGGTAAGCAAACACACATAATGCCATTACTGCGGACGCAACAATGATCGATGCAACCGGTTTTTTTTCAATTCTTACCCGTATTTGTTTTTTAAGGACACAGTGAGCTGACAGCGCAAAGATCCCGGTACCAATGAGGAGGGCAAGGGCAGCACCGGTGATACCAGCCACCGGGATCAGCAGGATATCAAGAAGAATAATTGATGCAGCTCCTATCGCGGTGACCAGGAACACACTCTTCGGCATATCAAGAGCAGAAAGACACATCGTCTCAAGCGATAGGAAGACCGTGACGATCTCCACCATGAAGAGTAGAGACAATGCAGGCCCGGCCACTGCGAACGATGCCCCATACAGGTAATAGAGGAGACTGCTGCCGAGGACCCATGAACCAACAGCGGCTGGCAATGCGAGTGCAAGTGAATAGGTAATTGCACGTGCCAGTGCATTTTCTATAGATCGGGTCTCCCCGGCTTTCATCCATGACGCAATTTTTGGATACAGGGCAGTCCTGAGGGCAGTCATCACAAAAAGTGCAATGGTTGCGAGTTGAAATGATGTCCTGTACATTCCTATTTCAGAATTTGAAAGGAAA
>CAIJED010000240.1 GCA_903819595.1 uncultured Methanomicrobiales archaeon
TCACAACATTGTTAAAATAAACTGCAACAAGTTACTTGGAAAGTTGATATCCTCGTTCAGGATAAGTCCGCCAGTTCGTCAAAATACGGATATATTTTTTCAGAGTGTCAGTTCTGGAGGGTGTTTGACGCGTTTTTTGATTCCTCTTTTTTATTTTGATTGTATAAGAACCAACCGGCTTTCATTCGCTTAATTTTTTGGCGGAGTTACGGGGAATAAAAAAATTGGTTGGTGCAACGACCTCATCCACTATTCAATATTATACGACAATTGTGTAAGGTCTCCTTTTAGAAATTTCAAGTGTTACAAGTACCAGGAAGATCATCGTGATGATTTATTCAGGATTCTGATATCACATTTCCTCACATTGAAGCGTCTTAAACGAAAAAAATTTCACTTTTCCCTCAAAATGAACCAAGGTATTGGAATTAGATCTCCTGAAACATGCGAGAATAAATTGCTACCAACGGGCCTTAATCCACAACTAAAATTGGTAATTACTATCATAAAGGGATGGGATTGCATCCTCTCCCTTACCCACCCCTGCACCAGATAGAGGGTCGGGCCTAAGGCCCTCCCTTCACATTCCTTATCGACAAATGACGATATCAGAAAGTTAAACAACCCACATTATTCCACGGAGAGCCTAAAAAATGAAAACCATTATCGGTGGTAACACCTGATGACCTCTGACGGACATTGATCGCGACATCAAAATCCAAAGGCCTATGAACACAAAAGCCGGATGCCCACCGAATGCAGATTCGGGCATCACTATCAGGTCTTTCCGCGAGACGGACCTTAATTTCGTAATATCCCGGCAGCTGACGTTGTATGCATCCGAATACGGGTTTACGTCGGATATCTGGAAAACATACCTGACCTGCGGGGTACAGGATTTTATCAGGCAGTTTGACCGCGAACGGGACTGCATGTATATTCTGGAGAACAACACAGTTCCCTGCGGATGCATCGCCATCACGTCTGTGGGTGATGATACCGCACAACTCCGGTTTTATTTCATTGAACCTGAGATGAGGGGAAAAGGTGCAGGGCACCGTCTTATTGACCTGGCACTATATTTCTGTAAGGAGAAGGAGTACAGACACGTTTTCCTGTGGACGTTCAGTACCCTATTGGCGGCCAGGCACCTATACGCCGATAGAAGATTCCGGATTACGGATACACATGTTAATAATGAGTGGGGTGACCCAGTTCTGGAAGAACGCTGGGAACTGGAATTATAAGAGGGGTGGATCGGTCGCAGGGACGAAAATGGTGCGTGAAAATTAAAACGACCCGCCGGGAAAGTGCAAAAACCGGCGGATTAGTTATGAACCATGATTATTCTAAAGACCTGGATTTTCTTTTCATAGAATTGGGAGGTGGCTAAACCTCCCGGCTCCCTCTATGCCCCGAAGGGCATCTACTACTCTGTCGCAAATTGGTATCTACCTCTGCGAAATTGTTACCCCGAAAAAATGGTTAGATTATGGAGGTAACCGAGCTCCACCTCGTCTTCCCATTCAACGCAACGTTCCCAGCTACCCCAACCTTCTCCGAGGTCGTATGAACATACCCTAACGCAGTCGTATTCCCAATCCCAATCCGTGATCGTGATCCCGCAGCAAAGCTCCCGTAACCATTACCTGTCGATGAAATATCCATCACCAGCGAATCCGGTTGCTCAGTATCCCCTTGGCTAATCGCACCAGTCGACCGATACGAAAGCGAATCAGTCATAAGAAGGCCCGAAAAATGCATACGACATGAGAGGCAGAAATCCGGGTACACTCAATGCACCGGAACGATCAATCCGGTGGTCCCGATCAATAAAAGGAGATTTACCATTACCATACCCTGGTTAAGGGTGTATTTGTTTCGTTTTCATATCGGGATCATGAAGGGGGGTTAAGGTCAGCCGGGGCCATTTTTAGGTTCCACGCTTTCACTCATGACCGGAGAATGAACCCCATCATCACCCTTGTCAAGATAATCCGGATGGATCTCCTGGCGTGCCACGATGACAATCGCGAGGAGGACAATGCTGACAATGCACCCGAACAAAAATGCCTGCCAGAATCCGGCAATGAGTATACTCGTGTTGATATTCACCAGCGCTTCGCTTGCAACCCCGCTGCCGGGACTGGCCGCGTTCATACCCCCGACAAACACGATGGTGAAGAGGGCTACCCCGATGGTAATCGGTACGAACCGTTCAAGGCAGATGAACCCGGAGACCATACCCTGATACTTCTTCGGCACTGCCATCATCGACATGGTTGACGCTGAGGTCAGGAGCATGCCAAACCCGAGGCCAATCAAGACCATGCAGAGGACCATGAACCAGATGGGAGAATCCGGTCGGATCGTGGTAAGGAGGATATACCCTGCAAGGACCAGCACACCGGAAACGATGTTGACCCGCCGTCCCCCGGCCCGGTTGAAGAGCGTCCCACCCAGGACCCCGCCAACCATGACCGCTACCGATAGAGAGGTGAATATCAGCCCTGCAACCGAAGGGGAGTACCCCTGCACGAGCTGGAGATACAGGGGGAAGAGGTAGAGGACCCCGACATTGGCAACCACCACAAGGACAAGTGCCAGGCTTGTCAGGGAGAAATTTTTCTGCTGCAGGAGGTGCAGGTCGAGAAGCGGGTCCGATGCTGCAAGTTCACACCGGACGAAGGCGAAAAGCGACATAAAAGCTACGACAAGGCTTCCGAGGATAACGGGATCGGTCCAGCCTGCCGATTGCCCTTCCGACAGGGCATAGAGCAAGGTAGTAAGCCCGATACCGATGAGTACGGCACCGGCAAGGTCAAAGCCGTGCCCCGGTTTCCTGCTCACCCCGGGTGGGATGACTTTTAACCCGAGGAGCACGGCAACAATCCCGATGGGGATGTTGATGTAAAAGATCCAGTTCCAGGAAAGGTACTGCGTGAGCACCCCGCCAACAACCGGTGCGATGGTCATTCCCAGGGCAGCAAATGCAAACGTAGTGCCCATTGCTTTTCCTTTCAGCTCCTGGGGAACATATGCGGAGACCATGGCCGGCCCGACCGACACGAACATCACTGCACCGAGAGCCTGGACAGCACGCGAGGCGATGAAGACGGGAAACGAGCTTGAAATTTCCGGGAGGAAACCGCAGGCGAATGATGCAGCTGTGAAAATGACAAACCCGTACAGGAACACGTTCTTGTAACCGATCCTGTCCGAAAGTTTGCCAAAGACCAGGACAAATGCAGCCATGACCAGCACATACACGGTGATCACCCAGCTCGTCATCGAGACAGGGAGGCTGAAGATCTTTGCTATCGTCGGGAGGGCGATCGTGACAATGGTTGAATCGAATGCCGCCATAAAATTGGCGAGCGCGATCGAAACGATCAGGAGCGTATATCCGTTTCCGGTAGCATATGCCGGTGCCGGTTTCATGCCATGGGCGTTGCATCTGCAGTAATAAATGGATTGTTAAATGTGCATGATTGAAAAAAAGTCCGGATCTTTCGGGTAGGATATTACAATTGTGAGATCAGACCGGAAAAAAATCAGGTTGATGAAGTAAACGAGCTCCACCTCACCTCCCCATTCAGCGCGAAATTACCGAAAGCCCCAACGTGCTCCGAAGTCGTATGAACATACCCGGGTGCGGTAGTATTCCCAATACCAGTCAATGATCGTGATCCTGCAGCAAAGTTACCGTACCCATTACCCGACGATGAAACATCCATCGCCAGCGAATCCGGCTGTTCAATATCACCCTGGCTGATTCCACCAACCGACCGATAAAAAAGTGAATCAATCATAAACAACCCAGATATCGAAGCATATTCACAATAAGCCAATTGAGAACTCAAGTATTGCCTCGGTCAAACGGCCCCGGTTACTCCCGATGGTTCTGTATAATTCTCTGGATTTAAAGAATCGACGAAAAAATAGTATTTTTATTAGAATATCAGAGTAGTGCCTTCCCTGACTGGTACGCGATGACCTTGGTAAAGGCGGTTATGGACCCCTGTGCACTTGATTGTTCATTGTAGGTCAGGTCTTCGTCCTTTACCGTTCCGTTCACCCGGCCTTCCTGGATGTCTGCCTTGATATATGCTAATGCCGAGCCAATTGCCGGGATCTGTCCTGCAGTTGTGCCGTATGGCTTGACATTGATATCATAGTCCAGGACAACGGGGTTGGTTGCATCATTGCCGACGAACCTGTCGTTCGCATTGGTGGTTACCGATCCCACGGTCAGGTCATACGTGCTGCCCGCCTGGACAATATTGCAGTACGCGGGAATTACAATTGCAGTTCCTGCTGCGAACGGACAAAGCATCCGGTCTGAAGCAGTTGTGTTCATACCTGCACCATCAATCAGGATGTTTTCTGAACCAACAACATTGCCACCATCAGCAGTTGCTATGTAAGTCAGGGCGGTCTTTGCATCGATATTCGACTGCCCGAGGACCTTATTTCTGGTATCGAGGTTCATACTCTTTACGAACGATGTATGACCTGCCTGTGCTACGATATTGGCATCATAGGCGGTGGTGTACTGAATTTGGCCGGGGTCAAGGGCACCAGTGTGGATGCCGCCAGGGGAGTTTATTGAAGGACTGGTAGTGATAGTTGGATCATCGGGTCCCATTAATTCCCCATACTCCTGGAATGTTTCAGAACTTCCCGTCTGAATGGGGGTATCCAATAACGATTCCGGGACATACAATTCAATTACAGAAAGACTTGTTCCAGACCCAGTCCAGACAACCTTACCCCCAACGGGCTCTAACTGAGCTACCATGGAATTTATAAGCTCAGTATTTGCTTCCTGCGCTCCCGTATAGTCGTAAAATGTCGAACCGGGTTTATTCACTCCTGGATCATTCGTCAACGTCCACGTCCCTGCATCAGTCTCCGTAATGAGTCCAACAACATCCACTGCTGTACTCGTCGAGAGACTCTGGATTTCGGGAACTGCCGGTACAACCTGGTCGGCACATACGATACCGGTCAATGCAACGACCATTCCGAATAATAAGAGCGTAATATATCCAAATTGTATGTGTTTCAAATCATTCACTCCAATAAATCAGGAGAATCCAAAAAAAAATCCCCGTTGAACTAAATTCTGGTTGTCTTGCTGATTAAATCTTTTTTTTTATTCCTGTTGTTTTCACAACAATACCTGACGACGTACCAACCTCTCCACCTCCAGTACCCGATGGGCCATTATAAAAATAGAGATGATCGAGTCAATTCACTCCTGTCCCTGATCATCAAAGGTCTTCGAGAACGATGACCAACGCACATCCTCCCCGATATTGAACCGGCCGCTGGCTATGAGATTTTTACCAATAGAATTTGTGTAACCAAGTTCATTAGTCGCCCCGATCCCAGCAAGACTCCTCGATCCGAAGCTCATCGATCCCAGCCTCACCGATCCTAAGACCTCCTTCGTAGAGCAAGCCGATGAGAGCACGATCATAACTCCTCCTACACGCTGACAACATCATGCGGACTTCCTCAGGTGTAAGGAGTTGGGCCGCAGTCTTTGTCATGGGGTTCGGTGAGGGGACCTTGATGCGGCGGATCTTCTTCTCAGGCAATGTCGAATATTCATTCTCGATCAGCCACAGTGAGAACTGTTTAAGAATCGGTATAAGGTCAATGGCGGGTGTTTTGTTTGAAGGGTGTCCCTTTACAACTAACTCCTCTTTTCATTGACTCTATGCCATCGTAAAAGTCAACAATCGTCATCACATGAAACGGAGGGAGAAACCTTCGCCAGGTTACCAGGGTAAATGTGATCTTGTTCGAACGTGACAGGCTGATACCTACAGAAACTTTTCGTTCGTTTACAAACTCTTTGAGGAGAGCAATATCTCTTGCTGAAATTCGCCCTTCGCTGACTGCTTTCTCGATAGAACGCTGCGAATAGGCTGCTTTCATACACGAGAAATGTACGTTTTCACCGACATGCGTAAAAGATGTCATGTGAATTGGTCAGAAAGGTAATATAAAAAGATTATGCGTAGGCTTTGAATTTGGAGTGCTGATGCCTCAGCCCGGATTTGAACCGGGGACAACCAGATCTTCAGTCTGGCGCTCTCCCAAACTGAGCTACTAAGGCGCGGGATCTTATATTTGATGTAAAGATTAATAAATGATTTGTCTTACGACAAACAACGCGAGATCCTATCCTTTTTTATATCTGCATGCTGGATCCTTTGAGGATGGGTATCAGGTTGCGAAAGTCTAACGAAGGGGAAATGCCCGAGATCAGCCTTGTCAGGGACAGGTCCACTCATATCATCCACCTTACACATAACGACCTTGATGCAGCCGGTGCAGATGCCATTCACCGGATGAAATTTGGAGAGCTGGTCTCCGTTTTTTCATCCGTGGGGAAATTTCCACTCCTGTTGAACGCGATCGCCGACCTCCCGGGTAACGGTGACCTGATCAGTATCAGCGATCTCGGGTTTCCGCGTGGTGCAGAAAAGTCACTTAAGAGACTGAAAAATAATAATTGGATCGTTGAATGGCGTGATCATCACCGGTGGACAGAGGAAGAGGTCGCAGTGGTGGAAAAAAATGTTACCCTTCTCCATATTGACACGAACCGGTGCGGGTGCGGGATCTGTGCAGTTGACCTCCTCCCGGATAACCCTGTCGCGCAGGAAGTTGCCAGGGTCGTCTGTGATTACGACCTTTGGAAGAATGAAGACCCGAGAGCGGCGGTACTTGGCCTTGTCCTCCAGAGACGGAACAATCTTACCTACGTCCGTGACTGCCTGATGCAGGGTGTTTTTTCAGATCCACGGATAGAGAGGGAGTACAAGGA
>CAIJED010000241.1 GCA_903819595.1 uncultured Methanomicrobiales archaeon
AGTTCAAAGAGCAACATTCTGCCTGAGCAAACCCTTGGTCGTGGTCTGAGGAGGATGTACCGTGGTCAGGACGAGATTGAGGAACTCGTAAGTGTGATAGGTACCGAGGCATTCATGGATTTCGTAGAGTCCATCAAAAACGAAGGCGTCGAACTTGACAAGCGAAAGATGGGAGAAGGGACTACCCCCAAAGCCCCGCTCGTGATCGAAGTCGACAAGGAGAATCCTGGAAAAGATATCGACCGTCTTGATATACAGATCCCTGTTCTTACCCCGAGAATAGTTCGGGAATACAAGAACTTCTCCAATCTTGATATCACTGGGTTCGGCAACAAAAAATTCCCCGTATTATCATTTAGCGAAGAACAACAACGGGAGATCTTTTTTTTGGATATCACCACGGAAAAAATTACCCATAAGACCATACTCGATAGCAACATTGTTGCGAATTATCAGAGCGTCATCGGTTATTTTGCTCAGAGTATCATGAAAGAGCTCCGTCTTGTGAGTGGATACGACATCCTGTATGGGAAAGTCAAGACATTTATCAAAACCCAGCTCTTCGAACGCGAAGTCGATATCGAGAATCTGAACACTCTCCGGAACCTCTCGGAAATTGAGGTTACGAAAACGATTATTGAAACGTTTAAGAAAAAGATTAATGAACTCACCGTTATGGATAAAGGTGAAGCCGAAATCAGGGATTACATAAAGATCAGCCAGTGCCGTCCATTTGTCACAAAAGATCAAGGTTACCTGCTGCCGAAAAAGAGTGTGTTCAATAAAATAATTGGAGATAGCGGATTTGAACTGGATTTTGCAGGTTTTCTTGAGAACTGCGGAGATATAATCTCCTACGCTAAAAATTACTTCGCTGTCAATCTAAAGATCGATTACCAGGATCACCAGGGAGATATCAGGAATTATTATCCTGATTTTATCGTCAAGAAATCTGAAAAGGAACTATTCATTGTTGAGACAAAAGGGCTCGAAGATGTTGATGTTGAACCAAAAATTGCCCGGCTGGACCGATGGTGTAAAGATCTCAATGGGATTCAATCAGTTATTATCTATCGTTGGTTATTAATCCGTGAAGAGGAATTCAAGAAATATACTCCGAAGACTTTTGATGAAATGGTTCATATTTTCGAAAAAGCAGGGAGTGGGATCTAGCAAGCGGGTATAACCAATCCAGGCGATATCCGAGCCGGGATCCTGATAAAACAAGGGCAAATCGGGGTTATTTATAACAGGAGTCATTTTGCCACTATTTGCGGTAATGGGGTGAAATAGCGGCGGTAGCAATCAACAATACGGGCACTTTCCGGACCATTGTGAGCAATGGATGGAATATTGTGAGATCTTCGCTTATTTTTCGGATAACGGGGCCGGAAAAGGCCTGGATTTTTACAGGTTGATATTCACTTAAATTGGGATGCAAGTCCTGCCAGAATGAACGGTCTGAAGAGTGGGCCTGGGACGAAAAGGGAACCGATCTTCTGCAAAGGAACCCCACCCTCCCGACCAATAACTTCCCGGTTACATGGGGTCCGGGTACCTCGGAAATATCCCTCATGGTTGGTGATTGAAGGCAGGGGGGTCTGTTCTCCCGGTTGCAAATCACAAACGTTACCGGACACTGCCGGATGCACCACATCCCATTAAAAAAGACTCGAAATCGCTAAAAAAAGAGTTGTATCGAATGTATCAGATTAGAGTAATACCTTCCCCGACTGGAATGAGATCATCTTGGAAAAGCTGGTGATAATGCCACTGGCGAATGATGATTCCGAGTAGGTTAAGTCTTCGGCACTGGTCGTGTTATTTAACGAGCGGCCTTCCTGGATGTGGGCCTTGATATACGACGAAACCGATCCCATTGCGGGGATGGTACCCTTTCCCGGGATCGTGTATGGCTTGACACTGATTGCGTAGTTCAGGGCGACTGGTGCGGTTGCATCAGTACCGACAAACTTGTTGTCCGCTGAGGTGACCACTGACCCGGTGGTCAGGTCAAACTTGCTGCCGGTCTGAACGATGTTACAGTACCCCGGGTACCCGTATGTTGATGTGAGCTGGTCTGCCATCACGACGCCGCCCACTGAGACTAACATGATGAGGGCGATGATAAGTACGCCAATAGTTTTCATTTGTTCCTCCTGCATTGTATCCTGATACTATTTTGTTTCAATGTACGAACTTAGCTACCTTTGCATAATAACATTCCCATCAGAGTTCTCGTAAAAAGAGTGGTATCCTGAATTGGCTTCACATAACCGTTTATTTATAGCATGTAACCGGCTGGTACTGCCTGATTGACAACCTCTTCCCGGTGATGCGAAACACGGTCAATACGGTCCCCGGGTCACCCTCAGAAACGGCCTTGGTCATTGTACCGGAATCGGGCCTGATGGTTTCATGAACGGTCAGCAAAACGACGGTCTGCGCGGTGAGTGGCCATATCACAGGACCCCGAAACCCAACCAATTGTTTCTCCCGGGTAGGAGTCAATTTCAGGGATATATGGCTTGATATCCAGGACCGGGGTCCCATCAAGGATATCAACATCCCCGATCGATATCCACGAATCATCGACTCCAAGGAGCCTGACGGTGGAGAGCCCGATCTGGCTCGGACGCCTCTGTGCACGGGTCGCAAACACGCCGTGAGGCCGGGTATCAAGGAAAGGTG
>CAIJED010000242.1 GCA_903819595.1 uncultured Methanomicrobiales archaeon
GAAAAATGCTCATATATGTTTGTATTGGTACCTGCAATTTTCACATTAATGGTGGATTATGACCGATGCAGACCTGTCAAATGGGTTCTTTCGGATAGCTAAGCTGAAGAGGTAAGGATAATGGATTTTAAGATATTCCATGTATTTGAGCCATTCCGGGATCAACTGTGAATATACCCGCTGAATGTCCATTGCGAGATGAGCCTGGTCACGGGTTGGCAGGCTGATAAGATCGTCCCTGGCTTTCAATTCCTCGTCCAGGTGGTTGACTGCAAGGATGAGATCAGTGAATGTTTCATGCTCAAAGACCATCGGGTTTTCGACAAGCCGCAGTAAAAAGTCCTCGTGATCGACAAGAAAACATTTTAGCGCCTCTAAATTAACAAGGTCAATGGCAACATCGCACGAATGGTTTGCCAGGCATTTCTGCACTTCCTGGAACATATCATTATGCCAGTCAGTCCCGATATTGAGATGTTCCGAAATATCGTCGATATTTGAATCTGCACGGACCAGTTGTGCCAGGAGCGGGGTTCCGATCCTGGAAAAGAAGGTCCCAATGACCATATTAAGTTTTTCCATCCGGCGTTGCTTCTCACGGGATTCGAGCATCTGGTCAATAATTAGCGTAACAACGAGGACTTCTATCGGGATGAAGGCAAGGTCCCCGGCAAAAAAGATGAAAAGGTGGTGTTCGTCCTGGAAGATAAGATAGTGGGCGGTTAACATTGCCAGTGTCAGTGTTATGAGCAGGATGCCTGCGGTCAGTTTCCACCGGGTATCTTCTTTCATGCAGTATTTTGTTATGATGGATGTTGTGATAATAAATCCGTTGTCTGGGGCACCTGATTCGTATGTCAATGAACCAATCCCAAAATTCCCTGCCCTAACAAGCCTGAAAGGCGAGCCACACCACCGGTGCCTCCGTGTCCGCGACCTTCCGGCTTCACGAAAGAATTTCATCCGGTGAAATCATGGAACAGAAAGCAGGAGGAACATTGAAGATTGGGACAAGATCTGACCGCTCCGGTGGAACTCCGGGTACCCACCGTCTGCTGCGTAATAACAGTTTTTGCAGTAACTGCAATCGGAGGGCTGCTTGCCTATCATATTTTGAAACGTAAAGTCGCTCCGTCGGTTGTCACCGTGATATCGCTATTCAGGTCGGTGCGGTACACAGCGGATCCCACCTGGGCAAGGCTCCCATTGTCGCTGATGTCGGGTGACCATAGGAATTCCGGCCTCCGCTTCGATGACGCTGGTCTTCGGTTGTGCTTTGGAACGGAAGGCTGAGCTGGACGATGTGGCGCTGCCGTGGTGCCCGACCTTGAGGATGTCGGCCTGGACCCCCTGATTCTCACGACGAAGGATTCGTAACATCGATTAGAGAATAATCCCCATCTAAATAGTAACACTATCGATGAGAGTAATGCGTATATCAGAGGGTTTATCCTGAAAGTCCGGGAAATTATTAAGATGATAGAAGAAGATGGTTGGTACCTGGTTGTGACCAAAGGCAGTCATCGGCAGTACAAGCATCCGGAAAAACCAGGTCGGATCACGATAGCCGGTCATCCCGGGGGTGATCTCGCACCTGGAACACTGCATAGCATCTATAAACAGGCTCAAATGGAAAGGTGAAACAATTGCACAGGTTCCTTATTGTGGTCGAGAAAGCAGAGAATAATTATTCAGCATATTCCCCTGATCTTCCGGGATGTGTCGCAACAGGAGCAACCCGGGAAGAGGCAGAGGAGATGATGCATGAGGCGATTGAGCTCCATATCCATGGACTCGTCGAAGACGGGATGCCGGTCCCGAGATCTCATTCATCGGCCTCCTATGTAGCAGTTCAGGAATGATGTAACCGGGGTAATAATGGGAGGTCATCGGATAATCTGATGAGGCCCCATGACTACCGTCACAGCTTTCCATTGGATCGCTTCACTGCCCGCAAAAAGTTAGAAAAGCGCCATTTCGGGGTATTAATAGTGGGTTGTATGGGATTTCGAAAAGGCTGCAACCCCAAAAAAGACCAATTATCGCCGGAATATGACTAAATTCCCCGTAAATGGCCCTTTACAACATCAAACCCAATCGGGGCCAAATGCGGGCGATTTAAACGAACAGGAATGGGGTCAAATAGTTGTGGTGGGGTGTGGATACCCTCGGAATGACAATGGCCCGTTAAATCGGGCGTAAAATAGAGCAATTTGACCATATTTTGAGGTAAATTTGGTGGTAGGAATCATCCGGGCGTGCATTTCGAAAATCAAAGTAGCGATCCAGACCTCCGGAATGTGTCTGTTGGCAAAATCTAATCCCGGGTAATGGAATATAATGTTCGGTTATTGTTTTCATAAAGCAAGTAATGATTCGAGTTTTTTTCAATAGCCAATGTATACGCCCCTCGGTATCGGGCAGGAAGTACTGAGTGGAGGTTACCAGGATGGGTACATCCTCACCGGTCCTTCGCAGTATGAAAGTTCGCAGAAACTGAACAATTCCGATATCGTCCACTTCGAAACGGTGAGCCAGGTGCAGACGTCCGGGCCTGGCATTTACAAGGAGAGCATGATACTGCACTCTTGCGGGGCCGCTGCTTCTGGGGTGACTTGCGGGGTTGATTCACTCGATGCTGAGGGTGCGAACTTTACCACGGTGCCGTATTGTGAGACTGTGGTAACGGAATCCCGGTTTATTCCCGGCAATTTATCGTATCGCTCGATCGGATCAATTTCCCAGGCGGACCTTGAGATGCCGGATTCGTTTGCGTTCACGGCTCTTGGGTCTGGATTGGGTACCGGGTCCTTCAGCTTTGGTTCGAGGAGTCTGGCGGGGATTGGGAATTCTACTGAGCTCGGCTATGTGAACTCGATCGGTAAGGACATCATGGCCAGTGGCAGGTTCAATATTGGCGAGGACGTAAGGTGGACGTCGTTTGCGAAGACGTTTGATGTGGTGGGGTAGGGAGTAAATTGATCGGACAATTCCTTTTTTTAGTAATGCCGAATGATTACTGGATATTACGGTGAAATACCTGCGGCAAATGGTATACCCTCATGCCATCCGATGCCAGGGACCTGATGAAAAACAATCGGGTCTTCTATAGTTTTACCTGCTGCAATGAATGGCTCCGGAACCAGCGGGTGAAGGGATGAAGGGGGAAAAACCAACCATCAGTCACTCTTCCCTGCCATCCGCCACATCCCCTTCGGGACCATCATCTCGAACCGTGCTCCTTTGCCCGGCTCGCCGGTTTCGACGATGGTGATACCGGTAAGGTTGAAAACTTCCCGTGAAAGGGCTAATCCAAGTCCGGTGTTCTTCCCAAAGCCGGGATTGAAGATCTTCTCCTTCTCCTCTGCAAGGATGCCAATACCATCGTCTTCGCAGACAATGACCTTATCATCACCTCGTCCCTCTGCAGAGAACTGTATCGTCGTGATCTTCCCCCCGTATCGCACTGCATTATCCATCAGGTTATAAAAGACTTTAACAATCAACGGGTCAGCGAACACTTCTGTGCCGGGTAGAAGATTGTTTTCCACCGTGACCTTTCCAATCGGCGCTTGCTTTGCCGCTGTGTCAATGAGTGTCCGACAGTCCTGCCAGACGGGTGCATTGACCCCGATCTGCTCATACTTCTCGGTGAACTTGATCATGGCTGATATCCGGGAGCTTGCTTTTTCAATCCGGGTGAAAAAGTCTTCAAGTATTGGATCCGGGGCTTTTCGGTGTAATAATACCAGTAACCCATTCAATGCGAGAAGCTGGTTGTTGATATCATGCCTCGTGATGGAAGAGAGGAGGGTGAGCTTCTTGTTTGCCTGGTACAACGCATCGTCTGCAAGTACTCGTGAACTGACCTCTGATTGAAGAGCGGTATTTGCAGCATGCAGTTCAGCAGTGCGTTCCTCGACCTTCTTTTCCAGGTCAATGTATAACCTTCGGAGCTCTTCTTCAGTAGCGGTCAGCTGTTCGAAGGTGGCATTGAGTTCTTCATTCCTCTGGAGCAGCGCCTGCTCTGCAAGGACACGTTCAGTGATATCCACAAGCGATGCCACGCTGTTCCCGGAGCCTGGGATGATGTCTACATATACATGGCAGAGATGGACTGTGTTTTTTGCATCAATAAGTTTGCATTCATAGACTTTCGGTGGAAGGGTTGGGTCGTTACGTCTCGCATAATGATACTGCTTCATCCGTTCCACATCATCTTTGTCGATAAACACCGTCCAGCTGAGCTGGTTCTCCTGTTCATTCCGGGGAACTCCGGTTAGTCTCTCCCAGCCAGTATTGGCGAGCAGTATGGTGGTATCCGGTGCGATAATAATCGTTGCGGCTCCCGTATTGTCAAAAATTGTCCGGTACAGGTTCTCGGATTCCCGAAGTGTCTGTTCTATAACCACACGTTCAGTAATATCTGCAACGGATGCCACACTCCGGGTTGTTCCGGGAATCACACCGACATGGACGATACAGTTCCGGATTTCACCATACCTGGTGATAAACCTGAATTCATAGACTCCCGGTGCATACAAGGCATCATCACGGCGGCCATAATGGTATTGTTTCATCCGTTCGAGGTCTTCTTTGACCACAAACTCGGTCCAACTTTTCTTGTGCTCCAGTTCCTCAATGGAAAAGCCGGAGATCTTTGCAAACCCTGAGTTTGACAACGAAATTGTGGTGTCCTGTTCAATAATAATCGTGGCAGCACCGGTTATCTCAAAAATTGTTCTATAAAGGTCCTCTGACCGTTTCAAGGCATCATCTGCCAATTTTCGTTCCGTGATATCCCTGAATATACCCTCAACCCCAAGGTAATTTCCGGCAGAGTCAAAATACTCATGACTGCTTGTAGAGATAATAACCGGTGTCCCGTCCCGTTTGTTAAATGTCACCTCGTAATTGGTGACGGATCCGTTCTTCTTAATATCCGAGAGAACCTTTTCCCGCTCTTCTGGGTAATAATACAGGGTCTCTGCGATGCTTTTCCCGTACAGTTCCGATACAGATGCATATCCCAGCAGTGTTGCAAGAGATGGACTTGCGAGAATAAGATGGCCTTGCGCATCGCTACGGTAGTAGACATCCTGGATATTTTCTAAAATGCTACGGTAGTCCTGCTCCTTTTTTTGAATCTGCTGTTGGTCCTCTTTTAACGCACTGAACTGTGCTTGTAACTCCTCTTCATCGGCAGCAATCTGTTCAAAGGAAATAATAAGTTCCTCGTTTTTCTTAAGGAGCTCCTCCTCCACCCGTTTCTGTTCCGTGATATCCCGCATGGATTCAATGGCACCAATACCTTCTCCTTTGTCGTTATAGAGAAGTGATGCCTTGACCAGCAGGACCGAATATTTACCAAGGGGACGGTGAAGCGAGGTCTCTGCGATAAGGATACTCCCTTCTTTTTTAATAACGGCATACTTACCCCGGATAAGTTCTTCATCGGGGACAGACACAAGATCGATAAGGATAGGACGGCGCTCCCCATACAAGGGGATGGCCTATTCCTCGTTACTTTTACCAAGCATGTCACGGGCTGGTACCCCGGTCATATCTTCGATTGCCCGGTTCCACGCGATCACGTTCCCTTCATTATCTATCGCGAATGTCGCATCAGGA
>CAIJED010000243.1 GCA_903819595.1 uncultured Methanomicrobiales archaeon
GGGTATGTGCACATTTTTTTTATCTGCTGATGCCGATATTCCAACCTGGTGAAATTGAAATGTCATAGCAGGACTCTGTCGCCAGTGCGGGATACCACATTCGCCGATTGTCCCCATCCCGATAATGCCTTTCCCTTCAATTAAATACATCTCATCCACCTACTTGTAGTGGCAGAATGAACATCGATTTCTGGTAGCGACTTTCATGAGCTGCATGCCATACCACGGGCAACCACCATCAGCAGTCAGAAAAAACGGATGCGTATGCCGGAAATCCAGGGTTGATCATCGGTACCATAGGAACGATTTATGCAGGGTAAAGAATCATCGTATCGGGGTGTGTTTTCTGCATAGGCGCATAACCTCTGGTGTAGTTTTACCAATGGATTATCCGGCCCGGATCTGACTGGCAATCCTGGAGAGACGGGATATGTAGGGAGCGACGGACATTTTTTTATCCGCCTCATTCTGCAATTCGTTGTCATTGAGCTATGTGATAACATAAGGAAAAACAGGAGCCCGGGTTTGAGCCGGATGCGCTGCGTCGTGAACTGTCCAGATTCACCAGGGAAAACCGGGGAACCCGCATCCTCTGCGATACGGGTTACGGATCATTTCCATCATCCCTGATCTTTTTGATCACCACGGGACGCAAAAGTCGGAAGAGGTTCAGTCCGCCTGGTTTCACCTCCTCCGGTCATGCCGTGGCTGTGACACTCCGTGGGTGTTTCAGCTCACTGCTTTCATAAACGCGTCGAAACCAACCCGCTCGATCGTGGCTCCCAGGCGTTCGGGTGTCTTTCCATGCTCGCGGTAGAACACGATGACCTTCCCGGTAAGCGCAATTGCCTCGTCCGCGGTCAGTCCTTCGGCGATCGCCTGGCCCAGTTTTGGTGTCCCCCCACCCTTGCCACCAACAACAGCTGTGAACCCGCTATCGGTACCGAAGAAACCGAGGTCTTTCATCCAGGGGTCGCTGCAGCCGTTGGCGCATCCCGAAATGCCCATCTTAAACTTGGCGGGAGCAGGTTTGCCGTAGTACTCCTTGTCAAGGGCAAATCCAAGGCCAGGGCTGTCCTGTTTGGCGCGTTTGCAGGACCACGTACCCGGGCACATCTGAATGCTCCGTATCGTCAGGCCGATGGCCTTGGATTTGTCAGTAAACTCAGACCACGCATTATCCAGGTCCTCTTCCCGTATGCCAATAATCGCGATGCGCTGTGCACCTGTGAGTTTCACATATTTTGCACCGTATTTCTCCGCAACGTCCGCGATCTTCCGTAACAATGCCGGGTCAGCAAAACCACCCGGGATATGGGGCAGGATGGAAAATGTCTCCAGATCTCTCTGGATGATCGCTCCTTTTTCAGGGATATTGGTTTTTGTCATCTTTTCCTCCAACGAAAATTCCAATTGATCTATGGTAGGCCTTCATTACTTAATTCATTTGATCGGGGATTTTCATGATTTTTCATTGACTGGCGAAAGTGCACAGTCCGCGATTGACAATGCCAAAAGGATTGGACAACCCCTCTTTGCCCAGCTGCCGCACGGTTGATCCTTTTTAAATTTCCCGGGTAAATGTCTTTTAAGGATAGACAACAGGTGAGGTATTCAACCGGATAACAGGTGAAAAAAGATATTATGGTGGTCCGGACCACCATGGTTGTCCATGGGACACCGGTTCAGGTTGTCCCGGGCTGGTACCAGTCAGGGAGGACAAAATTGCCCTGGCTTAGGTCTGCCGGATAAATGATCGTTGGCCTGAGTTCCTGGAGAGTCTCATTCCAGGCAAGTTGCTCCATGTAGAGATTAAACGCAGCCTCACGGGCATCCTTTGAGAAGGTAATGTTACCGTTCTTCATCGCCTCGATTGATTCAGGCATTGAGGTAGCAGTAAGGGCATTCTGGATTTTGGTTTTATTCAGTGAACCTGCCTGCCCGACCGCATTGGCAATAATGTTGACCCCCTCATATGTTGTCGCACCCATCATACCAGGGAGCCCACCCCATTTTTTCTGGTATGAATTTTTGAATGCGGTAGCCGCATTGGAAGTAGAACCATTAGGAACCGTGTAGGGGCTGAAATGGCTTTCAATAATTGATCCTTCACCAAACTTACTCAGGCTCTTATAATAGTCCGGATCATCGTTGCATTCGACCACCACGAACAGGGTATTCAGCCCCACATCTCTTTTGGCCTGGGTAATCATGGGTGCCTGTTCATTCAGGAATGCCGCGGAATATATCAGATCCGGCTGGGCAGACTTAACGTTGGTCAGTAATGTTCGATAATCGGTTTCACCCATTTTAAACGATGCATTGCTCACGATCTTTACCGGCAGATTCTCATTCTTTATGGTGTTTTCTACCGCAGTCAGGACTCCTTTTCCGTAGGGGCTGTCCTGGTATACAATGGCAAGACGTAAAGGCCGGTCTTTTGTGAAATTAAACTTATTGTAAATTGCAGGACGGATAAAGTTGCTGATGAACCGGGTCGTCTGGCCACCGTAGTCATCGGTTGTCGGGCAGAAATGGTACATGTAAGAGGTATCAATGTCAGTTCTCCTGGTAATAGTCGGGCTTGATGCACCGGTGATGACATATGGTACCTTTTGCTCTGCAACAACAGACTGGCTCGCTGATGTCACGGCACTCGAAAAACCACCGGTCAGGGCATCGACATTATCCGCTGAAATGAGCTTTGAAACGGCTTTCTGTCCACCTTCACGGGTTGATTCATCATCGCCGGCAATGACTTTTACCGGGATCTTCTGCCCAAGTTCGGTTACATACACCCCCCCGTTTGCATTGATTTCATCGGCCGCAATTTGAGCCGACTGCCACATATCTTTCCCGGTCGCGCTCGATGGGCCTGTCAGTGACGCGACAACCCCTATCCTTATCTCTGTTGGCGATGCAGCGGCCTTCTGGGTACATCCGGAAATCACTATGCCACCAAGGATGAGCCCTACCGCCACTATTATCAGAAGAATCGTACTCGTTTTCATCATTATCTCCCCCGGTCTGAAAATATTCTACTGACTGTACGCTCAGTGGCATGCGGAATGCACACTGTGCAAACGCTGTTATTCCGCCTCACTGCCTCCTTACGTAGGATTAGAAACATTTCACACATGATAAAAAAACACCATCCGGTAAACTCTCTAAGATACCATTACAGGGGATCCGGCAACTGTCCGGGTCCCCTATCTAAAGAAGAAAAAGAAGATGCCTACTACCTGAATAGTACCGGTGCCTCGTGTACTAACCATAACAGACATGAGCTTACCTAATCACTATGTAGGTTTGACAATACTTAATCCTTGCGATGCGCCGATGGACATTTGAGCGATTGGGAATTTCAAATGAACAACAGTTAGTCTATCCGTCCGTATGGTACCAGTGCCGGGCTCCTGGTATCCGCCTGCCAGTTATCCGGATGAATCGTACACTTCGGGGGAAATAAAAAATTGGCGATGAGGCAGAACGTGCGAGGAAACCTTCGCTGGTGGTACTCCATCGGTTCCTTGGATACACTGCATGCCAGGATAACTATTGTAGACTGGTGATTTGGAACATGACAAAATACTTAATTGTCCTATCATGTCATCCCGTAAAAATCTCCGCCACCTGGTGAGATTTCACGTCATCCATCGTGAACGGGGTTGTTCTGAACTTCCATACCCTGTCGGGTTCAAGGTAATACACTTCTGAACTGGTACTGCCGATTGCGTAACCGTCAGCATTGAACAACGTAATGGTCACAACAACCAGGTCGATCCGCTCAGGGCCGATATTTTTTATCGTACCAACGATCATGCGGGTCCCCGTGGGACCCGTTTCCATGTGGGATTCAAGCAGTCGCACCCGGTGAGATGGATTATAGGTATACTGCACAAGCCCAAACGGCCGTTTCACATATGACACGACCGGGATCTCTGTCTCTTCCGGCACCGGGTTTGAAGGGAGACCGGTCTGTTGTCCGGTAACCACCGGGGTAACCACAGGCGTTGGAGTGGCGGCAGGGGAAGAAACCTGAGGCCCCTGGTTCACCGGGAAAGGACTCATACATCCCGCAAATATTAACATTGCAATGAGCAACGAGAAAAGTCCCGTCATCCTCATGGTATATTTCATAGGGTCATCATCCTGTTATTGAATATCGATCGGTACTACTTGATGCTTGCCAGGAAAGCAGTAGCATCCACGGTGTGCAGGTCAGCATCATTCATCCACCGGATTTGCCAGGTAGAAGTGTTCCGATCTTAGTGGATATTTCGTCGATGGAAAGTCCACTGATATGAACTTTTTTCTGGGAACTGGTCATTCCCGCCACAATGCTCACATCACGGTCCGGAATGTTTAGCACCGACGCAATCAGCCTGATGATGGCAATATTAGCTTTCCCGCCGATTGGCTGGGCAGAAACCTGGCAGCCGATTGCCTTACGCCAGGGGTTATATCCGGACGGAAATACAGCCGCCTTACTCCCGGCTGATACCTCAATTGACATGATCGTCCCACTGGAGATGGCAACCAGGGCATCAGTTATATCCACCATCAGCTATCTATCGCCCTGGACCTACATAATCTGCCCGGTTTCCGCGGACATCGCAGATAATGTAATAAATATGGCCTATCAATAAAAAAATCACATCGTCGGATTTCCTGACATCCGTACTAACATCCTGATGATGATAGATGTCGCCCGACGTTAACAAGTTGGGATCACCAGTGGCATATCGCCTTCCTTCACCCGCTTTTAACCCTGTCGGGCGGTGCCTGTCGCAAAACCGGGTTGTCCCGAAGTTCATTTCCAGGCGCTTGCCAGTCGATCACCCGGGGACCTATGGTAGTGCTGTATCGGCACCAATCATCATGAGTCGTCCCGGTATTTATCCAATCCCTTTGTATCAATCCACCAGCGGGTAACCTTTTCCCGGAAACCAACGCCCGACCGTATTAAAAAATTCACCGCCACGGTAGATAATTCCCCCTTCCATGACCACCAGTTCAGGGAAAATTGCGGGCAGTCCCGCAAAAGGAGTCCACCCGGCACGGCTATGAAGCTCATCAGGATCTACCCGGGTAATAGTCCGGGGGTACAGTGCAAAATCTGCCCGCTCCCCGGGGTGAAATCCGGCGGGTGGGATCCCGAGAACCTCACAGGGCCTCGTAGAAACCTTATCGATAAGTGATGAGACAGGATGTTTTCTCCGCTGTACCTCGGGCAGGAGCAGAGGGACCATCGTCTCGACTCCGGGTATTCCCGACGGGGCATCCAAAAAACTAACGGCTTTTTCATCAACCGTATGTGGTGCATGGTCAGATGCGATCACATCGATCAGGTCCCATATATTCCAGAGCATCTGCCTGTTTTTTTTATCCCTGAGCGGCGGGTTCACCTTTGCAGAGGTGTCCCCAGGCGCGAAGTCCTGGTGAGAGAGCAGCAGGTGGTGAGGTGTCACCTCAAACGAAGTCCTGCAAGGTCCGCCACTATCATTCAATTTATTTTCTGGTCCCGTGGATAATCTCCTTTGTTCTAACACGGCCTCTATTGCAGCGGTCGTGCTCAAATGACAGAAATGGAGATGACATCCCGTCGAATTGAGCTGGCAGACCTT
This sequence comes from uncultured Methanomicrobiales archaeon, assembly GCA_903819595.1. Taxonomy (GTDB): domain Archaea; phylum Halobacteriota; class Methanomicrobia; order Methanomicrobiales; family Methanospirillaceae; genus CAIKOD01. The sequence goes on from CAIJED010000243.1 coordinate 5,628, forward strand.
CCGTACGGCTGCTGCCTCCCCCTGATCGCCCCGGTTGTCATTGTGAGCGACCAGGGTATCCGGTTGCGAAGTCCCGACTTCTTCAGCATGTATGGTCGCAAGACCATTCACGTTACGAATAATCTGAAATGCCTTTGACAATTCATCGGACGACAACGTCTCCCCATAACTCGAAGGGCCGGCAAACAGCTCACCGAACGCCATGGCTCCCGCGCTCCATAATGAAATCAGGTCGGCCCCGGGGGTAACCCCCGCATTGATAGCAAAACCGCAGCATGCTTCAGAAATTGCTTCATTCACGCGGTTTTCCAACCGGAGTTGTGTCGTCAGTGGGGGGACCGTATTCGGCTGGTCGACGACCAGTGTTACCCCTCCCGCGATGGCACTCCGCGTCCCACTCTGCCAGTCCTCTTTTTTTACCTGGCTCCCACCCCGCATATGCACATGCATATCAGTTGCAGCGGGCAGGAGCAGCATACCATGGCAACGGACAACCTCATCAGACCGTTCTACTGCACCGATATGAACAATCCTGCCAGACTTAAACCCGATATCGGCTCTTCTTCCGTCAGGAAATTCAACATCACAAAGGGCCAGGTCATATACGGGCATTCGTACCAGACGTTGGAGCGGATGTTCAATAAAATAGTGGTCGGTTAATCACCTGGTACGTGGTCCCTGATTGAGTCAGTACCACGAAAAGGCGACTAAAAAAAAGTATTTCCCGGTCTTCTACTCATGTTCATCCGGGAGGAGGCACGCTTGTCCCTCCTCGCGTGGTTTTGGCTTTTCAAGCCGGCCCATCACGGACAGGATGGCTGGCATGATAATGATCGCCCCTATCAGCGAGAACCCGACGGCAATCAGCGTCGTGATCCCAAAATTGCTGATAATCGGGAAACTGGCAAACAGGAGTGCTGAAAACCCGAAAAATGTTGCCAGTCCTGAGATCGTGATGGCAGTACCGATCCGTTCAACACTGTGATGAATGGCACTCATTGGATCGCCGAGATTGTCAAACTCTTCTGCATACCGCTCCATGACAAGGATCGTGTACTCGGCCGCTACACCGATGGTCATGGACCCGAGGGTCGCAGTCAGCGGGGTATAGTCTATCCCGAGGAGGTACATTGCAGCAGCATTCCAGCCCACGACAAGGATAATCGGGACTAGCGGCGTAATAGCATGGACCCTCCGGTAGACCAGGAGCAGGAACACAAATACCAGGATAAACCCGAGTGCGGTCATCTGCTCTTTTGAAGAGGACAACGATCCGATAAGACGTGTAAACAGGTCAAAACTACCTGATGGAACTGCATTGATACCGGTAGGCGGCTGGTTAAAGGCAATGTCCTGGATCATCAGTTTCTTTAACGACGATTGCTGGTTTGTCTCAAGCTTTACCGTTGTAAACTGGATTACACCATCCGTTGAGCCAGCCAGGTACGACTTCTTTATGTCGGGTGGGATGCTCGAAAGTATGGTATCGAGTTCACTCTGGGTAGACGGCATTACGCCATTATTGTAGGCGAGGATATAGGTCACAATACTGGTCGCACCGGTAAATTCACTATGCCGGTTCAGTTCATCATCCTGGAACTGTTTCATCCATTGAATGGTGTTGAGAGAACTCACCCCGTCCCCGTTCAGGTAGATTGGTGCAGTACTCGTCGCACCATACATCCTTGTCACCTTGTCGTTGAGTACCTTTGCCGGCATATCGGATGGAACAAACGCATTTTCATTGGTCTGTATCGGGATATAGGAATCAATCTGGAACCCGATAACTGCGATAACACATGCAACAAGAAGGATCGGGACAGGGTTTTTTGCAATTTTCATCGATGTTTTTGTCAGCAGTGCACCGTACGAGAAACTGCGTTTCGATGACGGCTTCTTCTCTTTGGGCTTGTATTTCAGAAGGACAGCGGCGGTGGGAATACCGATAAGGGAGGCCAGGTAACAACAGGCCACACCGATGATGGAAACCATCCCGAAAGCCTGTATCATTGGCACCGGTGAGA
>CAIJED010000244.1 GCA_903819595.1 uncultured Methanomicrobiales archaeon
TATTGTGGATAATTTCATTCCTGGCGAAGTCTACAATATCGGGGGGAAGCCGGAGTGGGAAATGGATATTAAGGAATATTCAGATCTTATTCTCAAGGCAACGGGCGGGGACGATTCGCTTGTGCATTATGAAGAGGCAGAGCCATTTACCACAAAAGTGAAGCACATGGACTTTTCAAAGGCGGTCCGTGACCTGAAGCATAACCCGATTGTTACCCCGGAAGAGGGGATCAGGAAGACGGTGGCATGGATGAAAAGGTTTTATCAGACAGACTGAAAGGGAGTGGGTAACCGACCTTGGATATTTTTAAGATGATTTCAGATGGAGAGACCGAACAGACAGAGTTCAAGCCCTCACTGTCGCAGAAGGACAGGATAATGGAGAGCGTGTCAGCTTTCTCCAACACGCATGGCGGAACCCTCCTGATTGGAGTATCAGACCGAGGTGATATCACTGGACTTGATGTAGGCAGGAGTACACTGGAAGACCTTGCCGGCTATGTGAAAAGAAACTCCGACCCTCCCGTATATCCCTCCATTGGGACGGTACAATTCGAACGAAAGACTCTGCTCTTTGTAACGGTGAAGGAAAGTTCGGAAAAGCCAGTATTTTTTCAGGATAAGGCTTTCAAGCGTGTTGGTAGGAGCAACCAGAGGATATCCTCGCACGAAATAAGGAAGCTGGCGAAGGAAGAGATCAAGAAGTTGAGTTGGGATGAACGGATATGCGAAAATGCAACACTTGATGATATTGACTGGGACTTTGTCGAGAATACATTTATCCCCCTATACGAGCGTCTTTCAAAAAAGAAGCTTGCCTCATCGAAACAGGAATTTTTGAAAACTGCACGCACGATGACTTTTGATACACCAACGAATGCGGGTATCCTTTTGTTTGGCAGAGACCCTTTGAAATTCTTCCCCAATTCATATATTGCACTGGCCAGATACATGGGCACGGCGGTAGGCGGGGAGAAGCTGGACTATAAGGAGTTCCGGGGGAATCTGTTCGAACAGATCGATAATTGCTACGTATATCTGTTGGAGCATACTGCTCTGATGTCACGGCTCACTCCGGGGGAAATAAAGAGAACTGATATTCCTGAATATGGAAGATTTTCACTCAGGGAACTGGTCACAAACGCAGTGTGTCACCGCGATTATGAAGACCAGGGAGGAAAAATAATCATCAAGATATTTGATGACAGGATAGAGTTCTCCAACATTGGGGGACTGCCGACGGGTGTAACCGCGAAAAACATCGCCAGTTCGCAGTATTCCCGCAATCCTGTAATCACCAGTCTGCTCGCAAAAGTGAACTATATCGAAGAGATGGGCGAGGGATGGGACAAGATTCTCGAGGAACACCAGATTCATCCACTGAAGCCTGATATGCCGGAGATACTACCTGCGAGCAACAGCATGCAGGTCACGTTATTTTCCACGAAAACGAAGTTTGTGAATGAAGATCTTGAGGTGCTGAGTGACCGCCAGCGGAAAATCATAGAATATTTAAAAATGAATGGAAACATAACAAGAATCGTTTGTATGGATTTACTGGGGGTCTCTAAAAATACCGCAACAAGAGAGTTGACAGGGCTCGTCTCCAAAGAAATGATTGAACGGGCTGGGGTAGGTAGGGCGATCTATTATGTCCTTACATAATGGGTCGCAAATGGGTCGCAAATGGGTCGCAA
>CAIJED010000245.1 GCA_903819595.1 uncultured Methanomicrobiales archaeon
GCCGGCTGAAATTCCGGTAAGAGTGGCGGGTGTAGTCCCCTTGTTTATTCCGTCAACAAGTATCGTAGCTCCGGTGGGTGTAGACCTGGCACTAATTGAGCCGGTTACCGGCTGATTGGTCAGGGTGGCAGATATGCTCATTGTCTGCCCTGCTGTTGCGATAACATTTGCAGAGTAGTCGGCATATCCACTCTTTTTCAGGGTAATTACATGATTCCCGGCAGATATTTCGGTCAGCGATGCGGGAGTATTATATCCCATATCGGTCCCATCAAGATAAATCCGGGCACCTGGAGGAGTTGAACTGATAGAAAGTGTACCAGAGGATAATGATCCATATTGATGCATCCGGAGATCGTTGAGAGGGTTTCCGTCGTAGATCAACGGATGCTGGTCGTCATGTTTCAATGTCGTAAGTGGTGAGGCATAATAATAAGCCTCTTCTGCAGAGATCCAGTTATCCTTATTTGTATCTGCAGACGGATTACCAATTCCCTCTGTGAAATACGTAGTAAACCAGCTGCCTGAATATCTGTTTGTCCAGGATATTTCATCTGATGCGCTTGCGACGAGGACGACATACTGGTTGCCGGTAATGGCTTTTGACTGCTCTGAAGAACTTTGTGCAACGGTAATGGGACTTTCAAATGGATCAAGGAACTTCTGTGAAAACTGGTTTGTGTTTGAATTTTTATCATATCCTGTAGTTGCCGGTGAGGTCGTGACCAGGTTCTTGTTGCCACTTTTTATCATACCCCCTGATTCGCAGGCATCAATAATCACAAGGACATTTTTGCACCGGATTCCATCAAGCCACGATTTCAGTTCTGAAGTTGAAATATCATTGTCTACGTAGGATGGATTGGAGTCGTAAGGTTCAACATATGACGTCCCGTATCCTTCAGGATAGACGTAACCATGTCCACTAAAATAAAAAACAACCGTGTCGTCCGGACCTGCCCGTGAACTAATCAGGAGTAATGCAGACCGGATAGCACTTTTGGTTGCCTGACTATTCGTTAAGGTGGTTATCCTGGATGAGGAATATCCGCACTCGTTGATGAGCATATCACTCATATGCGGGGTGTCATATTTTACACCCTCCAGTTGATCGATTGAAGGGTCCATATACGAAGAAAGCCCGACGAGGAGGGCATAATTATTCCCGGCTGACTTAATTATTTCTTTGTCTGCAGTTACAGCACCGCTATTGTATGATTCGGATGCTGATCCTATCCCAATCACTAGCAGGTTCAGGAATAAGATCGTGAAAATCAGTATGCTTTTATTGTTCATCAGTGCCAATCCTAGCATCCCTTTGATTTTTTCCATTAAAAAGATATTCACTCTGCTATTCTGAATGTCCCCGGAATTTTTGTTGCCGTGAAAATCATGAATTGTTTAAGGAATGTGATCTGCACATCGGTATCCCTCGTATTGCCAGGTACCCGGGTAATCTGCCGTACATCGTTGAGTCAGCGGTGGTAGTTCTTCCAGGGAAAACAGGATGAGAAAAGTGGCCTGGTCGCCTTCAAACGTTGGCTTGCAACCCGCATTCGGTAGATACACCCAATATCTTTTAGTTTCTTTTGTCCCTGCTGTTTCTGCGGCAGGGACATTAATCCCGGGAAGCAGCAGATTTGCTCCAAAGAAGTACATCCACCGAACCTCGTCCGGGCATCTCCGGGGACTGTTATAATTGGGTGCCAGGATCTCACCTATACTATATTAATTTGACGGATGCAGGCATATATGGTCAGGATCATCATTATGCCCGGTAAATATGAGTGTTTTTCTCTCTTCGAACGGTCTGGACCCTTGAGTAGGCTACGATTCTGCTATTACACAGTTAATCTGGTGGATCTCTGCATAAGCCACCTTGATTCAGATCTGCTGTTTCCTGTTTGCCGATACCTGCCGGTTTTCACCTATAATGCATAGATTATTAAATTAGTCGATGCTTTTTCTGATATGGACATCCCGTTGTTCACCGATATCATCCGGATGTTTACATATTTTTTTGGCATTGTCGGGGCAGCGGTCATCATCTTTGGAGGAATCGGGGCTACAGTGAATATTATTCTCCTCGAGGTCAGGAAGAAACTGATAACGTACAACGAAATAAGGGCTGATTTGACTGGAAAAATTGTGTTCGGTCTCGATTTTTTTATCGCGGGTGACGTCCTCACCACTGTGCTTAACCCTTCGATGAGTGACCTCCTTGCCCTTGGAGCGGTCGTTATTATCCGGACAATCCTTGGATACTTTCTCTCGAAAGAATTTATTCAGGTGAGTGTTTCATGACATTCTATACCGCATAACCAGCATTTTTTTGGATTAGGGAACGTTCATTCCGATCCCCGAATTATCAACCACGAGACCCGTAAGATAGCCCGGATATTTCCGCGACAATTTAATCCCAAGTATGAGTGGCTTGATAAAATGATCAGTACTTCTGGTATATTCGTTCCCGGGGATCCGTCATGAGCAGCTTATATCAGCATCCCCTTTTCCGACTGTAAATTTGTTCTTTCGCAGACAATTCCTGCATTGGCACAGGAACGGTCCCACCTGCATCCTCCATAAATGCACTATCGGTATCATTAGCTTTGATGTATTCTGACCTTCCGGAATCTATTAATATTCTTAAAATGGGTGAGGTAAACAGGAAACGAACCATCCATCGCATAAATTAATCTGACGGATGGATATTTCAGTCTCGGTTGACAATGGTGACCACATCCCCCTGGCTTTGAGTATAACGAACCGTATGAGTGTAGCGCTAAGATAAAAATTGCTTGGTTATGACTATTTTGGACATTTCGGGTAGTAATACCGTGACGGCCACCCTGGATCCCGTGCTTTCATCCAACCCGATGAGTGTATTAACGAATCGTATCCTGAATCATCATCAGGGTTACCCGGACACCTCATGCCTTTTGAATAGGAAATGTAAGTCCGGGCTTAATGTTACTCCCTGGATTCCCGCCCACTCATAACGATACAAAAATAATGGTGGCGTATTGATGCTTATTTGCGATTTAGTCGTAAATTATTGTGCTTTTAAAAAATACTCATCAATCGTTATGTATTACACTAACACATAACGAGTATAACTTTATCACCGGCATAAACAAGCCCCTTTAAAAATTTAAAAAGAAATTCAGCATTTTATTTTAACGTTCGTTAGGTATTCGCGGGAATTCAGGTTACACAGGTCCAATTACGACGCTGTCTACAGAAACAACGGGTGGTGATGGCTTGGATCTGGAAAGGAGCACCTCGAGTGGATATCATAATCAGAAAACCATATCCCAACGAAAGAGTCATACGATCAACTCTTAACTGATCAGGCGGGCAATACAATCGGGAAAAAAGGCTCATACGATTTAGTACACGATATCAGGCGACTTTGGACCCGCAAATATTTTACCACTTGTCACTACATCATGATCCATGAAATGTCTGGTATCCACGTGCTATCCGCATGCGACAGGGTTCATCAGAAGGAATATGTTGCCCTCTGTCCTGATACTTCCAGGCACTGGCGATGTGATTTTTACTGAAGTATCATGATATCTGGTTTTAAATCTCGTACTACTGATATAGTATTGAATAGGGCCTGACCATGGCATTTACATATTTTTTCAGAGACCAGCAGCCCCTTGAACGGGCAATTAATTACCTGCTCCCATCGATTATCAGTTCTTCAAATGTCCAGATATGGAGTGCCGGTTCAGCGATGGGACCAGAACCATACACCATTGCCATCCTTATCAGAGAACGTCTTGGGCACCACCAGTTTCGGAATATCCGTATCTTAGCAACAGATATCGATATTTCAAATAATTTCGGAAAGACAATTACCGCC
>CAIJED010000246.1 GCA_903819595.1 uncultured Methanomicrobiales archaeon
CGGCCACTTCCTCGGTCGTATAAAATTTATGAGATGGGGTTTTAGCCACTTTCGCCATTGGTACTCAGTCCTCCCCTGGTAGCATAACTGTTATGACGGGTTCGCCGTCGTCACCTGGTCCGCAAACCGCTTTGAGTTCGACGGTTTCTTTGCAACGGTGATGAATAATCCCCGTGGCCCGTGCCTTCTCCCGCAGGAGTTCAAAGACCACGCGAAATACTATCACACTGCTGCCGCGCGATCTGTTCGCCGACATTCGCAGCATCCAGAGAAGATCCCACAGCCGGCCGGTAAGGTCCTGGTCGGGCATCTCGGGAAGATACGACGGTTCGATGTACTTATGCCAGGCTGACCGGGTTAGTGCGACCGGGACCGAGATCCCCGCCTGCCTGGTAAGGTCCTCCGGTGCTGCGATTAGATCGCCATCTTGCAGGGCATCGGCCCGGGTGTACCTGCTGATGATGTCCTCTTCGGTCCAGAATGGGGTTTGGGTTGAGGTAGTCATACCCGGCCACCCCGAAGACGTGGTTTCCCGTTCGTAAATCCCGGTAGGATTACGATCCTTGATGGGTTTGTTTTGGACCACATCCAGCCCATATTATGATTGTGGGCATATACCGCAGCGAAATCAACCGCAGCGGAGCGATCCGCGCACTCTGCCATAAGATGAGATCCCGTCCCGTTATTAACAAAAATTTGGTATTCCATTATTGCACCTTCTTCCACACGGCTGCATCGAGATCAAAGGGGCAGAATTTTGGTACCCCTGGTTTACCTGACTGTCTGAAATGCTGGGTGAATACGCAGGGGCAGCCGCACTTTTCGCACTTGTGAATTAGCTTCATCGGACCCGCCCCCATTTTTCGGCTACAACTTCTTGCATGATTCCTTCCCATTCCTGCATTGCCTGGGCCGGGGTCTTGGTGATTGACTGCTGGCAATACCGCCAGAACAAATGAAAAACATCCGATTTTTCGATGGTGATGTTGTTGGGGATTAGATCGACCATGTTTCCAATCATCACCACTCACTCCCATCGGAAGGCCACTGGCCGTCAATCTCATCCACTTCGATCGCGTCGAGGTCCCCGATCGTGATCGTGCCGTCGTGGATTTGTTCTTTGATGCACTCTTCGGGAGACTTCCCGACATCGGCAAAGACGGAGATCCACGCGGAGATCCGGACACTGATCGGGTCCTCCTGGTCGGGTGGCTGGAGCCATTCCGCCTCAGCCCTTGCCCATCCAACAGAAAGATCGTTCATTTATGCCACCTCCGTGATTAATGCTCCAAAGTCCAGCAGCCCCGATTGAGTGCTGACCAGGACCATGTTTCCCTCAAAGATTATCCGGTCGTCGCCTTCGCGCCAGCCTTCGACAACTTTCACCGCGTGAGTCCTTGCCTCTTCCCGGGTCCGGAAGGTGTGGGGGTCTTTCCCCTCGCCCTTCACCAGGTCTACCTCATAGACAACGAACGACATCAAAGATCACTCCTGACAATACCCAGGCATGGACCCATCGATAAGCAGCGCTTGATGGTTACATGCTTTCCACACGCCCCGGACCACGCGATCGATTGCTTTGTGTGGTACCAGCGGCACCCGGCGCAGGAGTCGCCGATTTCATGCCCGACAATTTCCTGCCCAGCTTGGTTTTCCATCTCGCTTGCCTGATAGGCCAAGTCCTGCGCATCGAATTCCAGCGAGGTTGCCTGCTGAAATAATCGGGCGGATTCCAGCC
>CAIJED010000247.1 GCA_903819595.1 uncultured Methanomicrobiales archaeon
GGCAAAATGTTCATCCCCGAGGAGAAATTCCACGACCTGGATGTCATTGCTCAAATTTTTGACACCATCACCACTATCCGCCTGGAGAAAAGGTGAAGTTCCTGCAATTGGTTCCGCCTTTTTTCCGGTCTGCGGTGATTGAAATGCCATATTCCCGTTGTGGGGGGCATGGGTAATCGGGTCGTCTGTCATGGGACGTCCCCTATCAGACCCTGAACTTTGCCATCTCTTTCGAGACATTGTCAACGATCGCATTCACATTGCCAATTACCTTGGTAATCTGGTCAATGGACGCTGAAGCTTCTTCTGAAGCAGCGGCAGAATCCATCGCATCCTTTGATGTTGCCTGCACCATGTTGTGCACTTCGTTGACACTTGCGGTAACTTCTTCCACCGTTGCAGCCTGTTCCTCGCTTACACTGGCCACTTCCACGACATTTTTGTTAATACCTTCAATTGCCTTTGCAATATCCTTGAATGCACGGAGCGTATTGCTGAGTGCCTCGCTTCCGGCTTTCACCTGCCGGTTTGAGGACGCAACTGCTTCACCTGCAGCAACTGACTTCTTCTGGAGTGTCCCAATCATATCTGCAATATTCTCGGCAGAAGCACGGGACTCCTGGGCAAGTGATTTCACTTCAGTGGCAACTACGGCAAAACCCCTGCCGGCTTCTCCTGCCCGGGCAGCTTCGATCGCCGCATTGGGGGCAAGAAGGTTGGTCTGGTTTGCGAGGTCACTGATCAAGCCGACGATCTTCCCAATCTTTTCCATCTCTGCCTTGATATCGACAATAATCTTGTCGACTTCGTTTGAAGAGGTGGTAATACTCTGCATACCCAGTTCTGCCTGCTCGGCCAGCCCGGTACCTTTTTCGCTCAGCGCGTTTGCATCCTCAGTCAGTTGTGAGACTTTTTCAGCTTTCTGGGCTACGTTCGTCACAGTCTGGCCGAGGTCTTCCATTGCCCGCAATACCTGGCCAATTCCTTCTGTTCCACGTTCTGCGTTATTACTGACACCTGCAGTACTCCTGGCAATTTGTTCTGCCCCGGATGACACTTCCTCAATACTGGCATTGGCTTCCTCTGCACTTGAAGCGAGTTCATTGAATCGTTGATTGATCAGGTTTACTGCCTTTGAGACTTCGATACCCGTGTTATTGAGTGCATCTTTGAACCGGATGAAATCGCCTTCCATGTGAAGGTTTTCATCAAACCTTGCACAAAAGTTGCATTTTGCAAATTCGTTCGCCATTTGCATCGCTTCCCTGAGCGGTGCAACGACTGCATCCAGGGTTGCATTCATACCCTCAACAATCTTCTTGTACTCACCATGGTGTTTCTGGGCATCTGCACGGACTTTGAGTGTCCCGTCAACTGCTGCCTTCGTGAGCATGTTGGCGTCGTTGGTGAGCCCCTCAAGCGCATCAAATGTCCTGATAAATGCTGGTACCAACCGGTCCGCATCCGACCGTTTCCCAGCCTTTCTTAATGCCTCTGCATCGGTGAGATCCCCGTCGCTGATCCTTACCAGCATGTCGGCGATGTGGTTAGACCGGTCCCGCACTAAATTGACATTCGTCTTGACTTCGGCAAATACACCCTGGTATATACCTTCCACACCTTTTGAATGGTCATTGGCTGCCATCCTGGCAAGCACTGCATTTGCCTCCACGAGGCCCTGGAGTCCGTCGATACAGGCATTCAGGTTATTTTTAATCTCGTTGAAGTCCCCGTTATACTTTTCAGTGATCTTCTGCGGGATCTCCCCCTTGCTGATACGGTCTACATATTCCGCAGAAACATTCATCGGTCCGATAACTGCGTCGAGGGTATTATTCACTCCCTCTATGATCTTTTTGTACTCACCGTGGTGTTGAGTCAGATCAGCACGTACATCAAGTTTTCCTTCGACTCCGGCTTTTCCGAGCATATTGGCATCGTGTGAAAGTGCCTCAAGTGCATCAAAGGTTCGATGAAATGCTGGTACAATATTATCCGCATCCGACCGTTTCTCAATCTTGCGATATACATCGATTTTGGAGAGATCGCCGTTACTGATATCGACAAGAATGGCCACAACACGGGTTATACGGTCCTGTACCTGATTTACATGGGTCTTAACATCGTTAAATACACCCTGGTAGTTTCCTTCAATAACTTTTGAATAATCATTGTCAGCCATCCGGGCGAGCACAGCATTCGCCTCAACGAGTCCCTGCAGTCCGTCGATACATGCGTTCAGATTATTTTTAATCGCATTGAAGTCCCCATTGTACTTATCGGTGATCTTCTGCGGTATCTCTCCTTTACCAATCCGGTCAACATATTCAGATGTTACACTGACTGCTTTGGAGACCTCGATGCCAATACCGTTCAGGGCTTCTTTGAACCTGACAAAGTCACCTTCCACATGAAGTTTTTCATCAACACGGGCTGAAAAGTTGCATTGTGCAAATTCGTTTGATATACGCATCGCTTCGTTGACAGGGTGTACCACCGAATCGAGTGTCGAGTTGACACCTTCAATAATCTTCCTGTAATCGCCCTGGTGTTTAGTCGCATCTGCCCGTGTATCCAGTTTCCCTTCTATTGCGGCTTTTGCAAGCATATTGGCATCCAGAACGAGTGCATTGATGTTATCTATACATGCGTTCAGGGTATTCTTGATCTCGTTGAAGTCCCCGTTGTACTTATCGGTAATCTTCGCCGGGA
>CAIJED010000248.1 GCA_903819595.1 uncultured Methanomicrobiales archaeon
CAAGAGAGTTGACAGGGCTCGTCTCCAAAGAAATGATTGAACGGGCTTGGGTAGGTAGGGCGATCTATTATGTCCTTACATAATGGGTCGCAAATGGGTCGCAAATGGGTCGCAAAATTCTCATTTGCCGAATTGCCCGGGCACATCACGTTGCCGTTCAAAAAAACGGCACGGATCCATCGGTCCGCACCTGGGCCAGTCCTGGAAAGAAAGAGGACTGCGATGGGCTACCCAGCATCATGGCAGAACGACCTCGTCTTTCCCGCCGGCAGTTTGATGACCTGGTGGATTGTTGCCCCCATGGCGAGCATCGAAAGGGTCGCACTGTATGATAAGATAGGGCATGCCAAGATCAATTCTACCAGGATTGGGATTTAGTCCGATGTCCTGATATACCTGAAAATGTATGGAGATACTGTATGCAAACTAAAAATACTCGTAACCGGTGGAGAGGGGGGATCTCAGCTTGGAGAGGAGATCGCCTTGTATTTTGACATAAAACTTTCGTCAATGCGGAGCAAGGCTTCAGTAATGAAGGATTACCTTACTACAACAGACATGTATCGGTAAAAATGAGGAGGAGGACTAAAACCGCCATGAGTATATCACTTCAAAAGACTATTAAGGCGAACGCGGAATAATATTGAAGGTTAATATTCCGGGTGTTGTGCGGTACATGACTGGACGTAAACTAAAAAAGAAGATCCAGGAAACCATTGTTGCAATACTGACAAAGTACGATGCTGAACGAATTGCTATCTTTGGATCGTATGCCAGAGGTGAAGCCGGAGCAAAAAGTGATATCGACATTCTGGTACGGTTCTCCCGCCCAAAAAGCCTCTTTCAGCTGGTGCGAATTGAAGACGAGATCGAAGAGACCCTCCACATGAAAGTCGATCTCGTTACCGAAAAAGCTGTCAGCCCATATCTGGTCGATGCGATCCGCCGTGATGAAGTGGTGATCTACGGGTGATACCAGAAGATTTGGCTTATCTTCATCATATCTGTGATGCTATCACACACATAGAAGATTTTTCTAAAAATATTACATCTGCTGCTGAGCTCACTGACAGCGTTCTGGAACGAGCCGGAGTTGAGCGAATGCTCATCACCATTGGGGAAGCAGTAAAGAACCTCTCACCACAGCTTCGCAGGGAATACCCATACATTCCATGGAGGGAAACCACCGGAACGCGGGATAAGATTGTTCACCATTATTTTGGCGTGGATTACGACTCTGTCTTTGAAACGATCAAGATTGATCTGCCTGAACTAAAACAGCAGATCGAAGCAATCCTTGCAACCCCAACCAGAACCCCCAAAGCTGACGAAAATAAGAGAAAAAAATCAAAGGATGTCGGAAAAAAGGGGTGAGGTATGGCAATGACGGATTATGAACGTGGAGGAACGGCACCTGGGCTATTGAATGGATATAAACTTCAGTGTAAATGTATCATGGATTTTCAAATAATCCTCGTTACAGGCGGTCCAGGTTTTATCGGCACCTATCCACTCCGGGAGTTGGAATCCTACAGTGGGGATTGCTTTGGTGCCCGGCCCGCAAACACTCCTGATAACCTCAAAAAACGTGCAGTAAACTAAAACTATGTGGAAACTATGATCGCAATCGTCCTTGGGACACGGCCCGAGATCATTAAAC
>CAIJED010000249.1 GCA_903819595.1 uncultured Methanomicrobiales archaeon
AGTCCACCTCCACAACGTGGCCGCGGAGACCGGTGACGACGCAGTCATTGAAGCGGTAACTTGATATCCCCCCGTCCTTACCTACGGTGACTTCTTTTTTCCCGGCGAGAATTTTCGCAATCCTCTCAGCCGAGATATTCTTTTCCGTGATGATCAGGTGCATATCCCACCCCAGGTCCCGCAATTTTCAGCGCTCATTGTTCACCCTCATCCAATGCCGCCTGGAGCATGCGATTAAGTTCTGCCGGGTCAGCCTTACCCCGGGTCTTTTTCATGACCTGTCCGATCAGGAACATAAATGCACCCTTCTTTCCGGACTTGTAATCTGCGATCGCCTGCGGCTGCTCCCTGATCACTTCAGATATGGCAGCCGGTGCAACATCGCTCTCCGAGGCACCGAGGTCCAGACGTGCGACAATCTGGGAGGGGGTCCCTGCCGGTTCCTTCTTGAGTATGCCGTCAAGGATTGTCCTGAGCACGTCTATCGCATTTTTGTCGGTGATCGTCTTTGACTCGACAAGGTTGATCAGGTCTGTCATGTGCGCCGGTGTCACAGCCCCGATGCCCATGTCGCGGTAGTTAAGTTCGCCAATAAGTGTATCAGCCACCCACGTGGCAGAAAGGAGCGGGTCTGCTTTTAATGCAACTTTTTCGTAAAAGTCTGCGAGTTTCAGATCCCCGGTCAGTGTACGTGCATGATTTGATGAGCAACCGTACTGCCTGATAAACCGTGCTCTCCGTGCATCAGGAAGCTCTGGCAGCTCGATTAAATCCACCCATGAACTTACCCGGAGGGGGCAGAGGTCGGGTTCCGGGAAATAACGGTAATCATGCTCCTCCTCTTTACTCCTTGAGGCCGTGGTAATCCCCCGTGTCTCCACAAAATGACGTGTCGCCTGCTCAATGGGTTGTCCCTTCCGGATCACGTTCCTCTGCCGGGTGATTTCGAAGGTGAGCGCTTTCTCAACCCCTTTATACGAGGAGATATTTTTCACCTCGACCCGGTTCCTTCCCTTATAACTTTTCTTTTCGCGGTCAAACCATCCTTCCGGCTGGAGTGAAATATTGGCATCGACCCTGAGAGAACCTTCCTTGTCAGAATCAAACACCGAGAGGTATTCCAGAGTCGTACGGAGCTTGTTTAAGAAACGTCGTGCCTCCTTTGGAGACCGCATATCCGGCTCCGTGACAATCTCGATTAACGGTATCCCTGCTCGATTATAGTCGACCAGCGAGTACCGGGCACGGTCAACACCGCCTTTATGGACGAGCCTGCCAGGGTCCTCCTCCATGTGGACCCGGGTAATTCTGACCAGTTTCTCACCATTTTCTCCCTCGATGATCAGATGTCCGCCTACTGCAAGAGGTTTATCGTACTGGGAGATCTGAAATGCCTTGTCAAGGTCAGGGTAGAAATAATTTTTCCGTGAGAAGACCGACTCCGGGAGCACCTCGCAATTGAGTGCTTTTGCAACCCTTAATGCATATTCAACCGCCCTTTTGTTTATTTTCGGAAGCGCTCCGGGGAGACCGAGGCACACGGGGCATGTGTGGGTGTTCGGTCCGTCACTCCGGTAATCAGTACTACAGGCACAGAAAAGTTTTGTGACCGTATCAAGCTGGCAATGTACTTCAAGCCCGATAATGGTCTCATCTGTTTCAGAAATAGGCGGGTTGCCGCGGGCAGATGAAATCTGTCCCGGTATTTGTTCTGACCGCGAATCCGGGATAGTTCCTGCTGACAGGTTCTCCATCTTCAATCCACCGCCTGTTCGTATGCATATGCGGTATCAATGACAACCTCATCTTCAAAGGGACGTCCCATCACCTGGAGACCCACCGGCATCCCATCCACAGCCCCGCATGGAACTGATATCGCCGGGACTCCGGCGAGGTTGGCGGGGACTGTGAGGATATCCGACAGGTACATGGAGAGGGGGTCTGCCTTCTCACCCAGCCGGAAGGCGATGGTCGGCATCGTTGGCCCCGCAATTACGTCCACTTCTTTAAAAAGACGCAGGAAATCAGATTTCACCTGCTGGCGTGCTGACTGGGCTTTCGCATAGTATTTCCCATAATATCCCGACGACAGTGCAAAGGTGCCGAGCATGATCCTCCGCCGGACTTCCTTCCCGAAACTTGTTCCCCTGCGTTCCTGGAATGCTTCGTGCCATGGTTTCTTTGTATCCACCGCCGGACCATACCTGACACCATCAAAACGGGCCAGGTTTGAACTTGCCTCACTCACGCAGGTGACATAGTAGGCAGCGAGGGCATATGCCATGGCAGGCATCCGACAGGTGACAATATCAGCTCCCTTCCGTTCGAGCACTTCAATCGCTTCCCAGACTTTTGCGGCTACCACCGGGTCAACACCGGCTCCGAAAAACTCCTCAGGGACTCCGATCCTCCGACCCTGGATATTTTTTTCAGGTGTGTGGCAGTAGGGTTGATCAACACTGGTGGAGTCCCTGGGGTCGTACCCGGCGATGACCTGCATGAGACGTGACGTCTCCATGACCGTCCTCGCCATCGGACCGATCTGCTCGAGGGAGTTGGCATAGGCAATCAGGCCGTACCTTGATACACGTCCGTATGTCGGTTTCAGTCCGACAATGCCGCAAAATGCAGCCGGGCAACGGATTGATCCGCCGGTATCGCTTCCAAGTGCCATCCGGACCATGCCGGAGGCCACCGCTGCGGCACTACCTCCTGACGAACCTCCGGGGACCCTGCCCGTGTCGTGCGGGTTTAATGTCGGACCATACGCAGAATTCTCTGTGGTAGTACCCATGCCGAACTCATCCATATTTGTCTTGCCGACAATGGCCGCACCATTCGCCATGAGGAGCGATACCACATGGGCATCATACGGCGGGACATACCCTTCGAGGATGCGTGAGCCGGCAGTGGTGGGTATCCCTTTGGTCGAAATATTATCTTTTATCGCAATGGCCAGCCCTTCTAGACTTCCCGTGCCGTATTCCGGCTCCGGACAGGTAGTAAGAAAGGCGTTTACCCGGTCATCGGGGGAAAAGGAAAGCCGTGAGCGTGCCAACCTACATCACCCTCGGTGCCTTGAAAAAACCGTCTTCTGTATCGCCTGCGTTTTTCAGGGCGTCTTCCTGCAGGAGCGACGGGCAGGCCACGTCTTCTCGCAGTACGTTATAACCGTCCTGTTTGTAACCGTCGCTCTCCTCAACCGTATCAAGGATATCAAAATAATCCAGGATCCTATTGAACTGTCCTGTAAATTCGGCCAGTTCTTCTTTTATGATACCGATGTCGGCAAGCTCGGCAATATGTTCAATGTCCCTTTCAGATACCATGGTCACGCACACCAAACTGGTTTATGTACCCTTGTACCGACCTTTTATAACCATTGTGACGTGCAAGCTCCCGGATCGTACGCCATACCCCGCTACCATATTGCATCGCTTTTTTGTCCTGCCACGCGATTCCGGCAGGAATAACCCTTTCTGCCACAAGCCTGAGAGGTCGTTTTCTGACCCCGTCCACGATCTTCTCATACGCAGGGATCAGACGGGCAGCGCGCACCACACGCACATCAAGGTACGGCATCGATATATAAGTGCCATGGAGTGCAGCGACGGCCTGGTCCCGTTCGGCCTGCCCTGGAAGCCTGATAAAATCTTCATTCAGGTCGGCTTCAAGGTCGGTGGAGTGAAGGTACCGGGAGTACCCGCCGAATAATTCATCTGCACCCTGTCCGGCAAGGACACGCTGGTGCCCGTTCTCCCCTGCCCACTTAGTAATACAGTGCATCGTCACCGCGATCGCCGTGTTAACCGGGTCAGGGGAGGGAATGACTGGCACTACTGCTGAAATCCCCTCCAATACGTCTTTTTTTGTGACGGTGACGTATTCGCAGGCCAGTCCGATCGCATCTGCCGCAATGCGGGCACGCATCAGATCGTGGGATCCTTCGATACCAACGGCCACGCAGGGCCGGCGGGCAAGGGCAGCGATTAATGCAGAGTCCACACCCCCGGAGAGGGCCATGACCCCTTCATCCTTCCTCAGAATGACTGACTCGATAATTGCCTCTTCCAGCCCATGTGTTCCCACTCCAGGCGTAATATGCCCGGTTACTTTTCCAGCCTCGACGATAGATCCGGGAGGGCAGGGACCCGTGATGATCCCAAAATGGTCACGGGCACAATAATCGTCTGCGCTGATGTAAAACTCCCCGCCGAATTTACAGACCATCTCCGGTTGGTCCATTAGAATCTCCCTGACGTCTTCTTCTGATAGTTTCCGGCCGTCGAGTTCAACCCACCCTTTCAGTTCGAACATCTGAATTGTTTCCGGAAATAATGTACATTCATGTGGTAATGAGGGTTGGGGAGGGGATGACTCTCTGATTCAATAGAATTCATCAGGGCTGAAATGACACGATCCCGTACTATTGCCCGATGAAATGAATGGTCGTCTGGCCTGACTTATACTCCCGATTCTCGGATCATATAGAAATATCAACGAAGACTGGGGAAAAGTACTGTATTCACGAACGAAAAGGGACTCGCAGCGAAAACAGGATTTTATTTTCTCAATAAAGGAATAAATTAATCGTATTTTTGTTCAGCCAGGTAATTATGATGGATGAGATTTCCCAGTTATCCGGGCACCTGCAACGGTTGCTCATGAGTTGTGCAGAGCACGATATCACAACGGATATACTTGTCAGCCCTGCCGATCCCGTGGCATACCGGACCGCACTCGAAGGTGTTCGGGACTGTTGCAACCGAATCGGTGCATCTGGTATCACACGCGGGGAATTGCACCCGTTATTCGTTAAACACGGAGGCGATTACAGTCCTGCGCCTGAAGGACTCATCGACCCGCGGGACATTATCATAGTGACGGGAACACCTTTTACACCCGTCCAGAAAAGGCTGATATATGCTTCATGCCTTGAATGGGCAACACCGACGGTGCCTGATGACCCTGATGCAATGGCTGCGCTGATAGAATCTGCGATACATCCGCTGACGCTTGCCGACATCCTGTCCCCTGAAGCGACGGGTATGTTGAGGTTTCCGGCAATCATGCAGCTGCAGACAGCCGGACGGGCATACGATGACCTGGTCCGGCCCCTGTGCGACCCGGGCACCCGTATTCTTGTCCTGGCAACCGATGAACCTGCCGTCTTCTGTGGTTATCTGAACAGAGAAATATTCCGGTTCATCTCCGGAAAGGGCATCATCCCTGACCTTTCGTTTCCGGAAACCGTGCTCCAGGCCCTGTATGACATCGGAGTACTCCGCGAAGGAGGAGAAAAAGTACTTGCAGATACATTCAGGGACGAGGGGCACGAGGTCATGGACCTCTTCAAGGCCGGGCAGGCATTGTCCGTAGACAGGGAAACAATCTCGGATATCAGGACGATATTTGGGCTTACCCTTCTGAACGGTACAGATTCATGCCTGCATGATGACACCGCACCGATGCCAGGCGAAGACCTCTCCGGGTCCTATACCCGGCTCAGACAATTAAGCGGACATGTCCTTGCCGGGTTTATCAGCACCCGGGCAGAAATGACAAAGCGTCCCTGTACAGACCTGGTCCTTGAATTTGTCGGATCCGTCGCGGCCCGTCCTTCAGGGAGAGCACCCCCGGGTACCGGGCAGATCAGGGACCTCGAACGAAACATCCAGGATGCTGAACAATTGATACGGGCAGTGACGCGGGACTATGCATGGCGGGCGATACCGATGCCTCTCCGCACCGCCGGGTACCGCCCGGTTGTCGACCTCTGGCCGGACCGCCACCTTATCCTTTATGACCAGGAGGAACTGGTATACCGGAGTCCGGAAGCGTCGAAAGCGCTGATCATGGAGGCGTTGTACCGGCATTCTTATGGCCTCCGGTCATCGGATAGCGACTCAATCCAGGAGACAGGGGACTGGTATCACCGCCTGGTCAGCGTAGTAACCACCCCGAGAGCAGTCCTGGCAGGAGCCCGCGTACACCCCGGGGTGGCACGGTGGATGAAGACCTTATGCACGGAAGAATACGATCCCGTCAACCGGATGGTGACCAGCTCCCTGAGGACTGGATGGCCATTGCCTGACCAGTTCCTGGATGCTGCAGTCTGTGAAGGACGTACCGATAAACCAGCCAGGGATATTCAGGACCCGCTGGTGAAATGTGCCCTTGATGTGACGTATGAATTAAGGAATATGCTTTCCAGGTCTGAAACTACCAGTCAGGAATGCCTCGCAATGATACGGGAGCAGATATGGCCCGTGTTCAGGCAGCTCTCCAATGATACTCCGGCAGCCATACCGGCGAATAGTGTTTCGCCAGGCAGGTCCCACCGGGGCGCCCCACAAAATGCGATCAGACCACAGGGGACCGCACCCCGTATTGATACAACAGTTCCCGACGCTCATCACCCGGAAACCGTTCATCGTGGAAAGGTAGTCGAAGGGAAAGGAAAAAGCCTGCTGGACAATGATGGATTGCTCGTCCCGGGGGGTCACAGGGGGGCAGGGGTGAAGGCCAAGGGTCAGGACGCCCTCCAAAAAGGCCGGGAAGCGATACCTGCAGGCCCCGGGAGCGGTACCGAATCGTGCCCGTTCCCGGGTATGGCAAATAGTCACCCCGGGATCACAAATCAGGGCCGTGATATTCCTGATGCAATCTCAGGGATGATGGATGCGTGTGGGAAAAGCGCGGAACTATTAGAGAAATTATCATCACAGGACCGCGTCGGGGACACCGGAGGCGCCCGCACACGTGACCGCCGTAAGACACTGTCGGACTTACAAAATCTCGCAAAAAAGATCGATGAGATGGCCAGGTTGCTCGGAGAACAGGTCCGGAATGGCCAGGGGAGCAACGGGCAAGCTCAACCAGCGAATGCTCATGACCAGAAAGGTGAACGAGGACAGATCTCAGACACCCTGTTGAAGACTTCCCAATCAGTGAGAAAAGCCGCCCGGGAGTACCGTGACGCCCTGGGAAAGGTCGAACGAAAAGTTGAATCATCAGGCGGAGACCCAGGCAGTATCCAGCACCTTACCGGGATGACGATGAAAGCATTTAGGGACCTGCAGCAGGCCGGAACCGAATTTCAGAGACTGTCAGGTGGATCTGCCCAGACCGGACCAGGGAGTGAAAGGCCGATCGTGCGGCTTCCGGACGCTGATAACGATCCAGACACCGGTGGTGAGGCGAGCCTTCCCCGCACGGGAAGGCTGGAGCCCTCGTTTGCCGCCAATACAGGCTATACCCCAGGTGTCTGGGAGAGTCTCGCATACTTTGATGCCAGTTTCGATGACGGATTGCAGGCAGATCCAAAAGACCCTTCATCAGACAGGCATTCTCGTGATACGTCGGAGAGACGGTTTGAACAGAATACGCAGGCACTGACCCGTGAGGCAGAGATCTACCTTGGAACTCTCCGACAGCGGACCCGAAGCGACTGGGAGACGATAGATGAGAAAGCCGAACGGATCCGGAAAGTTGCACTGTTTGAGTCACAAAACGTCGGCCAGGACGATTACGCCACATACCAGAGGTTTTACCAGCCGGTTGCCGGTCTCACCGGAGTAGCCCGGAAAAATATCCAGCAGGCACTCCAGAAGACAAGGGCGACCCGCGACCTGAACGAACTTACCACAGGTGACGATATCGACGAAGAGAACCTCGCCGCCGTAAGAACGACAATGCGGATATTCAGGGACAGGGGGCGCGAACCGGACAAGACGCGGTGGTGCATCTCTCTCCTTATTGATGCGAGCAGCAGCATGCACGACGAGACTGTGGCAAGGAAATTGCAGGCAACGATCCAGACGGCAATCCTTTTTGGAGAGGCATTGAACCGGATCACGGGTATCAGGTTTGAGATCGCAGCCTTCTCAGATACGGAGTATATTCCACTCAAGCGGTACATCGATGACTGGAATATCCACCAGGGTTGTTACCTCATACGGCAGGTGGTCCAGGCCACTGGTGGGACGAATGATGTCGGAGCGGTCATCAGTGCACTTGACAGGATGAACAGGCTCCACATGTCAGCCGGGGCAAACAGGATGATCTTCGTGATATCGGATGGACAGTCAGGCGTTGGCGGAAGGGAACAGATGAGAACGATACGTTCAACAAACAAGAATACCCGGATATTTGGGTGGGGTATCGGCCCGGACATGGAGAAGGTCGAGGAGACCTACCGGCCATATGGGACATGGGTCCCGGATATCGCGGACCTGCCGCGGTCGATGGGTGAGGTACTGAGACGTGAACTCGGACGACCGGCCATGGCGGGATGGAACGACGACCCGGCAGACACCATGACTGACCAGGATACAGCAAGTGCAGGAGACGGACCATGCACAAACTGAGCAGTATGGGACCCCTGAAGGTTTCAGCATGGTATTCCGGGAGAAGAGTGCAGGTTGCCACCAGCCTGAACATTGGGGGTGTTGAAATCCATTCCCTCGATGAACCTCGTCTGCTTCTTGTGCCAGCGAACGTCGCCTGCCTTCAACAGATGTGGGACTCACTCAGGTTGCCTGGCAGGAATAATCTCCTGATAACTGGCGAATCTGGTTCCGGGAAGACCGTCCTCGTCCGGTACCTCGGAGAGCTCTACCGCCAGGTCCTCCTTAAAAGTCTCGGGGAAGTGGGTGAAAGTGCAGTAGAAGCACATGCATCAGCCCGGGCGTTATCATTCCAGACAAGGATCCTCACCTTCCATGAAAATCTCCGGAGGTCCGATATTACCGAACGGAGGCATTACGGGGAGAGTGGCGAAGATAAAACCGGATGGACAATGAGCGATGTGATGGACGGGATGGTGGCTGGGGACTGGAATGTCCTTTCTGAGATAAACCGCACCGGGGAGGATGTCCAGGCAGAGTTCAACGAACCGCTCGAGAACAAGTCAAAAAGCCTGCACCAGCAGGTGATTCGGGGCCATCCCGACTGCAGGTTTATTGCCACTATCAACCCGGTGAAGAGCGAAGGGAGGGGGATTTATGAAGGAAAAGTAATGAGCGGTGAATTTGTGAACCGATTCACCAACAAGGTTCACCTCAGCTACCTCCCACCCGATGAGGAATTTGAGGTGCTGAAAAGTTATGGTCCCGATGTCCCGGACGAGGTTGTCGACCGGCTTATCGCGCTTGCTAATGATATCCGGAGGGACTATGCAGAAGAACACGGTGTTGTACCGTTCCCGGTTACGACCCGTGCGCTCATCCGTATGACCCGGCATCTCCAGGGGTTCCCGGGGGACATGTCTGTCCTTCGATCACTGTTCTGGCGGAAGGCCTACTGGCTCGATGACCGGATCCATCCCCCGATCGCGCGGAAACTGATCATCGACCTGCTGGACCTGCATGATATTATTGATCATGACACGGCAGAACGGGAACGGTCAGGGGTTGTCATGGACGATAAGGAAAAGTGCCCGTATCTCAGGATCGGGACAGCCTCTCTCCCAATCGGACCGGGGGGTCCATACGTGCCGGATACGGTGATCGAGGAGGTTCAGCAGAACCTCGCTGACCTGGAATGGCTCCTTAAAGACATGGTCCTCCAGGAGAATATCCTCCTGATCGGTGAGGCAGGAGTCGGTAAAAACAAGATTGAAAGTTACCTCTCCCACCTCCTCAGGTATAACCTCCTCGTCGTCGGGATGAGCGGTGAAACACGGGTATCCGACCTCCTCACCTATCGCAGTTTCGGGGAAGAGGAAGAGGGTAAAACCGGGGATACCGCAACACTCGGGCTCCGTGCCCTGACCGACGATATACACGGGTGGATAATCGTCCTTGATGAGGCCAATAAGGCCCACCCCGGAGTCCTCGTTTCGTTCAATGACCTGCTTCAGGACCGGCGCGTCCGTTTACCCGGGGGAAAAGAAGCTTCTGTCCATGCAACAATTTGTGTGAATATCAACCCTAACCGGCCACCCTACGAGGTGAATGACTTCTCATTCGAATTCATGGATCGGTTCTCAATCCATACCATCCTTCACCTGCCGGCGGACCAGTCCATCGAAGTGCTGAAGAAAAAGTACCCCACAGCAGACGGGGACTTCATCGGTGACGTGGTATCGGGTTATTATGCCCTTCACCCCCTGTACAGCAGCGGGATCCTTTTTGAGCCCGTGACGATGCGGAACGAGGAAGCGGCAATTGAGCGGGGGCTCCAGTACCCGGACCAGGCTTGCAATCTCATCGACATCCTCTGCACCTGCTATGGTCCGCGTGACGGCCGTGAATTGCAGGCGATCATCGGTGCCCTGCAGGCAGCAGGATTTGATCGAAACGTGCTCCCTGCTGCATGGGCGCTGGAGCAATACCGGGTTTCATGGGAGGTAGATCCCAATAATGAAGAAAAAGCCATCAACCTTGCAGAAACATACCGTGCCATCGGGAAACCCACAGCCGCAAGGGAGGTCCTCCGGGAGATGCTATCCCGGGACCCGAAACGGAACTGGGTCTATCACCTGAAAACTGCATGGATATTCCTCGGTAATGACCAGGTCCTGGAGGCTGCGAGAGAGATCATTGATGGATTTGCCGCAGCAAATATCGTCCATATGGATAACCACGATGAATACGTGATCCTGTCTGCGGATGTGCGGATCCCGGATGGCAATCCCGGAATATCAGTCGATGCACAGAATATCAGGACAGGCAATACGGCTCTCATCGTTAGCCGGATGGAAAATCGACCAAAATCAGTCCATCGTTTATCAGGGGTATTCTTCCATTCCTTTACGGATACGGAGCATGGTCTCTCAATCTACGAGTGCTCCAGGGAATTGACCACCCGGGCCGTAAACAATGTTTCGCCATTACCAAAAACACCCGGCGGGCAGGACCTGAGTACTCCGGCCCCTTCCCCCCTGCTCAGTAGCCTGATTTGGGAGGCGACGATGCTTGGCTGGTCAGATCCGGTCTTCCGCCGGCAGGTCTGCAGGTTTCCATCCCCACCATGGTCCCTGCCTGAGTCCACAAACGGCGATGTGACGAGGGAACTTACATGTGAAGGGAAACACATTCGCCTGGTGGCCAGGGCGGATTCCGGCTGGCTGATCGAAGTCAGGAGCCACGGAAAGGGCAGGACGGAGATGATTGGCTGGGACCGGAGAAGACCGGGGGAACAGGGTGCAGTCATCTTTTTGGATGATGATGGCAAGATTTCCGAAATACCCTCACCGAAAGACCCGTTTCTTCAGCTTACCTATCGTGAGTCCCACAACACCCTGTACCTCGTACTTCCGGAAGCCATCACCAGGACAATGCAGCAGAAAAAACAAAAACAGGGTAACAATGCCAGGCAAACGTGTGTATCTGTCCTCTCTGCCGATGAATACAATACGCGTATCAGGACCCCTGCGTATAAAGAGATTACACCCCGTCTCCAACAGATATTTCTGTATTCCCGGACAGTTCAGGAACAGTCGGAAATGGGTGCGGGTGACATTATGTATACCATCCAGCCGGATTCCCGGATTACCATGTCAGTCCTTGTCGAGACCTGCGGAACTGGTGTCATCTTTTCGGAGATCAGTCCGGGTGTAGTAACAGGAGATCCGAAAGGCACGGGTCTCTGGGATGAAATCGTTCAAAATGCCCTCCTTCCGAAGATGATTATACCTTTTGCGAGACT
This sequence comes from uncultured Methanomicrobiales archaeon, assembly GCA_903819595.1. GTDB lineage: Archaea > Halobacteriota > Methanomicrobia > Methanomicrobiales > Methanospirillaceae > CAIKOD01. The sequence goes on from CAIJED010000249.1 coordinate 11,653, forward strand.
AAACGACTGTGAGAAATGGTTTAACCAGGCCCTGTCACCGGATATCCAGGGGTACCTGAGGGAGATCCGAAACTATAGTACGACGGCTTTCCTTTCAACTACACAACCGAGGGACTTTGCCTATGAAGCAAAGGCCCGGTCAATCCTGGCAGGGTACCGGCAGATGACGGTACCTGTCGGGCGGGATACCGTGCTTCGACGCGGAGACCTCCTCGTGCGGACACGCCTGTGTCCTGAAGCGGATGCCCTCTCCAAATCAGTTCTTGTCGTCCGTTTCATGCAGGAAGGCACAAGCCAGGGACTCGAAGGAAGTGTCCCGGTCGTCCGGGGGTTCTGGCTCGGAGAAAGAAACCCGATTGCCACCGAGGACCTCGCCATGGTGTACAGGGATTTCGGTCTCATTTGTATAGAAGGCGATGACAAATACGACAGGATTCTGCGAAACCTTGTAAATGCCTGCCAGGAATCATCACAACTATGGAAATATTCGAGGGCGGGTGCCTGGTCTGACCCGGTAATCAACCTGGATTTTTGTGGGTTTGCCATCGTGTACCACCCGTCTGACCGGAGGTTCATGGTGACAATTGAAAAGGAAATGGAGGGATACCTGTCATTCGAAGAGACCGGGTACCCGTCTGAAACGACCATAATAAAAGAGACAAACCTCGAAATATTGCGATGGCAGGGGACACCGGTTCTTGATATTCAGTACCAGTCCACAAAGGGAACCATCCTGATTGTTCTTGAGGATGACTTTTTTTCGAGCCTTGCGGCCAGCCATCTGCTCGGGAAGGAGCCACTCGGGGGGCAGCGCGGAATTACATTCAGATTTATCCCCCATTCTGCTCTGAATCGTGTGTAAACCGGACCTATGTGACGGCCCGAAGAAAGGGTATGAACGAGGCAACCACCAGGGTTATGACGGTTCAGAACCTTGCCCACGCCAGATAATCGAACACACTGCGTATCCTGGTTCAGCGGGCGAGTCGTGTGACGATACGGGGGAAGACGAAGACGCCACTGGCAACATTTCAATAGTGAAATCTAACAAAACTTAATGAAACTAAAAAGAGATACGCATTGCAGGAGTATTGTTGTTTGGTGTTTCTGACATTGAATTATCGCAATGTTTTAAAAGAAAATTCCTACGACGTCATTCATTTATCCGTAGTGGATTTTTCTGGTTACTGGTGATTTATTATAACGTGTGATAACCAGCGATGAGCGCATGAAACGATAGATCGGGTATGCGGGATGTTTTGTTCCATGACAGTTCCGGCTTACCCGGTGAATAGAAAAAAATAATAATCCACATTTTAAGTCAGATAGTATAATGAAGCCCAATTATTCGTTAATATTGACACAGTATCCAAAATAACCCGTACTGATAGTAGGTACGATCATAACGTATTTACATCATGAAATGGCGGATTAACCAGACAATTAACCGTCCCATTCGCTATTTGGCCCCTGAATACCAGTTAAAACTACGAAATATTTATATACTTAATATTATATCTACTAATTGAGGTATTTAGGATGGCAGATTTACCTATTGCGGCAGTTGTAAGAATTGCAAAGGCGAATGGAGCCGAAAGAGTCGGTAGTGATGCAGCAGCAGCACTTGTAAAGAAGACTGAAAAATATATTGCACACCTCACCAAAGAGGCAAACAAACTTGCACTTCATGCGGGAAGGAAGACGCTGAAAGAAGAAGATATTGAGATGGCTGCTCAGTCGTCCTGATCTCTTTTTTTTCAACTAATCCACACTTATCGCGGTTTTATGAGTAAATTTTGCCCTGACGGTCTTTGATCAAGGTCTGCCTGGGGTATCAGGGTCTCAGATTACAGGAACCTGGGACGTAATGTCTGCGTTTTTTTCTTCTTGTGTTAATCCGACTGTCGTGTTACACGAACAGATCTATTGGCGGATCCTGAACATGAGACTATACCTAATTCCTGCGCACTGCAAGAAGTGGCGTGTAGTCCCGATCTGATACCTTCGCATTAATATCAGTGCAGACCAGAACTAATTGTTTTGATAAATCTGAACACACCAGGCCTTTAATTTCAGAAAACCCGCTAAGCGGCCTGGAGAGGATCATGGTTCCATCATACGTGAAAAGGGAATTTTTCCCTGGAGCAAGAAGAGAATGGCCTGATAACCTGATATCAAAGATTGCTGAATCCAGGTAAAATGGTTCCATTCTTTCCCCGGAAATATGAAACAATCCCCCAAAATCAAGTGAACGGTGACAACATCCTGCCGAAGCGACAAGGGTACCTTTCCTGCAGGGATCAGGTTCAATTCCAGTGACCGGCTGACGGCCGTCAACGGTCACCACCCGGCCCGTATCTCCCGCAATCAGCTTTATTCCTCCTGGCAATTCTCCCCGGTTAAACCCAGCGTACACTGAATGTTCCGGTCCCGGAGCTATCGAAATTTGTAACGCGTCGAAAAGCCATTCGCCAAGTGGTCTGGTCATCCATTCACCAGAATCAAGCGAAAATCGGTACAGGTTAAACGGCGACAATACCACTATTTCGTCATCCTGGATCATCATGCGGTAAGTCCTTTCGTTACCCGGGACGGTCCCGAATCCCGGCCTGTTCAGACGGGGAGCTGGTGTCAGGGTGGCACATTTGTCGAGTCCGGCAAACGGAATATCGGTCAAAAATTCCCAGTTTTCCGCAGTGTTCACCCAGATATCCCCCCGTTCCATTGCGACGAGTACCCTTCCGCCAGGCAGGAGAAAAAAATCATCCACTGCACTGATAAATGGGGGATGTTCCCTTTGAATTTCCCCACTATTCAGGTCAAAAGAATACAGTATGCGCTCAAAATAAAGGAGCCACAGTTTTGAACCACTGATATCAATCCGCTGCAGATGGTGTACGGGTTTATCCATTACCGCCTCATCGTATCAAATGCCGTCCCGTGGCATCGTGTTGCAGGACCGCAACGATTTGAACCGTTCCAATAGTATCATCGTGATACTCCTGCCATTCCAGGATCTATCGTAAATTTTTCTTTCATTCAATACTAAAAACCGATGGGAGGCATCCCGGTCCCTTCATGAATCGTTGGACTCCGTACCTGTCCACGACATAAATTCTTCCGGGAAAATCGAAACGAATCCTTTCTTTCCACATCCCGTCACGGGGAGAGTGATGTGCATCGCTCCTCCTCACCTGTGTCATCGAAAATGACCACCAGATTTACCTGATGAAAGAAGGACAGGATCGGACCTCATCATGGAATACCGGGCATCCCTGATCTTCGGAACGCCCGCCTTCCTGACTTTTTCCTTCGTTCAGACTGTTATACACGAAACAGAAAGATCAACTGCTTCACTCGTGCTCATCCTTACAGATAGATGAGACTGCATTGTACTAAAATATGGTGTCATACCTGACTTTTACGCAATATTTCATAGAATACAAAAAGAATGAAAACACCATTCGTGGGAGTGGCCCATGACTATAAGTAATAATTCGGAAAAGAACGGGACCTATTCTTTCAGGATTTAAAAATTTGAGGCACTCCCTGAAAAATTCAGGTAATGACGATATACGCAATCAGTGACAGGAGGAATGCAAGCAACAGGAGAGCAATGCTGACTGGTGCAATCAGTGATAGCATCGCATTTACAGTACTGGCAAGTTGTGCTATCCGCTGGGAGCCAAATATGACAATTTTTTCACATTCAACTGTGCTTCCCGCCACTTCCGCCACCGAAATATTGGCAAGTGCATCTTCCAGGGCCTTTTCAACAAGGGGGATAAGAGATTCAACGGGTACGCGGTAGCCCACAGGATTATTGCCTGATATCGTATTCACCACGTGGGAGTCCGTCGTCATCACCTCAATTTCGTCAACAATTCCACAGAAACGAGCCTGGATGATCTCACGCACCCCCTCCTGTATGTTGTTGCCGTCAAATAGCACATATGCCGTAGTCTGTCCACCGGCTGCAACAACGAGGACCTGGATACCCTGGTCTCCAAATCCTTCTTCGCGGGAATATGGGACTGCCAGATGGGCCACACCGATCTGAAGCGGGTAGAATTCCATCTGGGCATATCTATCAAACGCCTTTTTACTCGCATCCATGTATTCCCTTGCAATCGCTGTCGCCGGATGGACTGGGGTCATATCCCGGGTCATACAATTATGGGCATCGACGAAAAGGATATCCCGGCTCACACGGTGCCCTTCAGCCATAATTGTCATCCCGATATTGAAATCCAGGTCTTCAGTCCGAAGAGGAGAACGGGTGCTGACAATGAGGAGGGCATCACCAAACCGTTGCACGAGAAGAGAGACAGACCCTGACTGTATGCGTTCTGACCTGCTGACGGTTGGATAGTAAGTAAGATCATTCATCGGCCCCCTCATTGCATGGACAATCTTGCCAATCTCTTTCTCGGACACCAGGTTGAAATCATGTGTGGCACACCCATGGGGGACCATCACAATACCCTCGAATGCTCCCTGCAGGCAGCGGGGGATATTCCCTCCACCAATATCCCCCATCGGGCCGGGGTGAACATTTGGTACGGTAAATATTACATTAAATTTCCTGTCTTTCCGAAAAAAAAGGCTGACCTGTGGAACGTAGACTTCCTCCCCAATCTCGCGGAAAAAATCTTCCATACCCTTTGATCCATCGGTGAGGTGAGCAATGAACGCATTCAGAAATGAAAGCACCCTGATGTTAAAGGCACGCTGAAGTGGCCGTTCAATCAGCCACAGGATCAGGATAAACATCAGCACAAAAACAATCAGCAGAACAATCGCAAGGATGATGAACGGGGGTGGAAATAGCAGTGTCCCAAGTATAATCGCAGCTGCTGCCTGGAATAATGCCGGAGGGAGCATATGGGCGACCCGGTAGTCAGAAATTGCAACGAGTACCATCAACCGGATCCCTGAAATAAAACCAAGCGAAATCGCAAAGGAAAGAGAGAGCAGGCTGACTGAAAATACGACAACTGAAAGTGAAAGAATGACGGAGAAAATGGTACATGCAAGTGCGAGTAAGGCTGAACGGTTCCAGGTCATCTGCTTCCCTGAAAGGTCAATGTATGGTTTCGTTAAGAAAAACGCGAGAACTGCGGGAATCGTAAATCCAAGTGACCCTAAAAAGGTACACCGTCCATAAATCCTGATACTCGCGCCATCAATAATCAGGCCGAGGATTATCAGTATCAGGAGTGATACCGGCCATGAAGGGGCATTGAACAGGTACCTGCTGAGCCGTTCAATACGCACATCCCCTGCAGTTGCCATCAGGAAAAGCCCCCGAGTACCAGCTCATGACGACCGGCACCATGATGAAAAATCCGCTGGCTGGTGTACCGCAGTGGCCGTGAGTAAAATGGGGCATTAAGAGTGAGGCTTTCATATTCTCCTCCTTCCCCGGCCAGGTGAATATGATGCCGGGCAGAGATTTGCCTGAGTCGCCCGATAAATTCGTTGTCGATGTGGTCTCCCAGCACGTTTTCGGATAAACCATCAGCCGCGGTCACTACAATGATTGCATCCATTCTCTGGGCCACTTCGCGGAGGAGCAGTTCAGGGTCCATCTGCCAGAGTGGTGCAAAGACCTTGATGCCAATCCGATCAGCAATTGCATGGACACGTTCATTCTGGTACATGGAATTTACAGCACCAACAGTGATCCCATCAATTTCGAGTTTTTCAAGACCCTCCGAAAGGTCTTGCAATTCGTCTTCCTTCACTCCTTTCGTGAGAATTTCCGCATAGTTAATCCCGGAAAGGCAGGCGATCACCGGTACCGCATCGAGATTGGACGAGTGAAACATGAACGAGTCGGGGTTTTCCGGGCGGACAGTAACAAGGTGGGTAACCTTGATCCCCTGGTCAATTGCTTTCTGAACGGTAAGAATTGAGTCCTTTCCGCCAGATGTGAGTGCCGCAAAACCCATGATACTATTAAATCGATCTCGTTGGTTCTAAAAGGCTTCCAAAAGATTCCCTGTACCGGGCTTCCATCTGCCCCCAGTCAGGGAGGTTTGTCTGGCACCCGATCTTTTCCACGGCAAATGATGCAGTGATGGTACCTACCTTGCAGGCAGTAAGGGGATTGTAACCCCGGTAATATGCAGTCAGAAAACCTGCGCGGTATGCGTCACCGGCTCCGGTAGGGTCAGCCATCGCTACGGAAAATGCAGGTACCAGTGAAGAATTCCCCTTCTCATAGAGGACACTTCCCTCTTTACCCATCGTCACAATGACCATCGGCACCCGGTTGATTATCTCCTGTTTACCGAGAGCGAGAATTTTCTCCATTCCAAGAATCTCATGCTGGTTGGCAAACAAGACATTGATCGTGCCAAGGATGGACTCGAGTTGCTCTTTTGTGTAGCGGTGAAGGTCCTGTCCCGGATCGAATGTTGCAAATTCGCTCCGTTCCGCCACCCGGACATTAAATCCCGGGTCTGCTGTTGCCATGTGAACAAACGGGAGAGCTGGGGCATCCTCACGTTCAAACGCTTCAGATGCGCCCCATTCGAAAAATGTGATCTGGTCACCCGCTTCATCGGTGAACATAAATGCCGTCGCAGTATGGGCACCCGGGACGGAAAAGAACCGCTTCGTAATTCCCAGCTGGTCCATCCATTGTTCATATTCACTTCCTTGAAAATCTTCACCCACTGCACTGACAAGGGTACAGGGCTCATCGAGTTTTGCAATTCCGGCAGCGATGTTTGCCGCACCACCGCCAAAATACACTTTCCTGTCAAGGATATGAATGGAACCATTCACCGGCGGGAACCGGGGGACACGGCTGATATGATCGATTGCCGTGTGGCCGACCACCGAGATCATAGTTCCTGCACGTCCTTGACCTGCAGCGGGATATCACGGAGGGCCTTTCCAATGGTGGACTTCGCGATCCTGGTGGCATGTTCAGGTGATTCTGCGCGGAACACTTTCATATCAAGGAGGAGACCGACGAGCGCGGTATCAGCCACTACAATGGCACTGTTCAGTTCTCCTTCACAGAACGGACAGGCAAGCATTCCGGCCTCTACTTCCACAAATTTCGCCTGGGGGTTTAAGCGCTTCCCCGCCTCGCTGATTGCAATCCCGATGGCATCGTCGAGAGTTTTTACGTCCTTAATAATCCAGGCTGATTCAAGTGTGACATTATAATCAGGCATTATCGAATTTCATCTCCTATTACATTGTTTTTGTTGTCATTATGGGCACGTTTACCAGGCATCAAAATGCACATGCTCTCCGATGGCCATGCGTTCCGTCAGCGTGCCGTGTGGTCTTCCCTTTCCCACCGTGAGTAATGCAATGGCCCTGATATGTGGAGGAAAACCGAGGACATCACGTACCCCATCTTCATCAAATGCACCCACCCAGCAGGAATGGAGACGACGGGAATGGGCCGCCAGCATCATGTAGGTGCACGCGATGGTCGCGTCCTGCACAGCATACAAAATTCCGCGTTCACCATATCGGGACATTGAACGTACATAATTTGCACAAACAACGAAGAGGACGGGGGCGGCTTCAATATGCGATTGATCATACGCTGCCGCCATCAATGCCTCCTTCTGGTCAGCCTCGCGGATCACCACTACATCCCAGGCTTCGAGATTCCCGGCACTCGGGGCGGTGCTGGCACTGTCGAGAAGGAACATAATATCCTCATCGGTAAGTTCCTCATCGAAATAATCCCGGACAGACGTCCTGCTGGTCAGGAAAGTTAGAAATTCAGAGGAGTCCATGTTCGTTTAGTACCTGCCAGGACGCCTGTGCAACGGTTGTTGAACCCGTCACCGCTTCACTGATACGTAAGACCGCAGATCCGTACTCGTTGCTCTCAACAAGGCTGATTGCCTCTGACAGGAGGTCTGTGGACCGGCGAAAGCCGGATTGTTCGGTTGAACGTAATGCCATATCCAGTTCACCACGCACCGCTTCCATGATCATGATGAGCATCCGCCTGGCACCCGCCCGCTCCTTCTCAGGGAAACTTCCAAGGGCAGTGACCAGTTGTGAACAGACAATCAATTCACTTTTTGCCCGGTCTGCAAACTGGTAGTTCCTGATCGCAACTGTAAGATCCATAGACAATAGAAACCCTTCTGATTAATGATAGTGATGCTGACAGAACAGAATCAGGAAAAAAGTTGCAGGAATCCGGATAGCCCGCCATGTCCAGGCATATTTTTCCTGCAGGATATCAGGGAATTATCGGGCTGATTTCTGCTTTGCGCCCATTATCGATACTTTTGCACGGCGCATTGATTTCCGCACGATGGTGTCCGCAGGGTTACCCATGTCCCGGCCTCTGCCGCCACGACCACCCCGGCCGCCCCGGCTGCCACCCTTTCTCCCGCCCGGCCTGCCGCCCTGGTCTCCGGCAAGTTGCTCAAGCTTCTTCAGCGTGGCACCAGCCCTGAACCGCTGGTTGGGACCTGGTCTCTTCACTTCACCTTCTGATTTCGGGACAAGCCGGATCTGGCCTTTTACGCCTTTGACCTGTACCCATAATGTTGTTCCTGTCTTACCCATGAAACTCCTTTATGATTAAAGCAGGATTCTTCATAAAGTTTCGCCATTATCCCACCGAAAGAACGGGAAAAATGCAGGAAAAAGTTCCGGAAATTACCGGACTACTTAAGTTTACAGATCCTTCCGATCTCCTTCTTAAGGAGTTCGCTTACTACTTTACCATCCGATGAACCCCGCACTTCGGCCATGACGACACCCATGAGCGGTGCAAGAGCTGCATTCCCTTTTTCCTTCACGAATTCCGCCCGTTCATCCACAATTTTCGTAATAATCGCCTGGAGTTGATCACGGCTGACAGCAGGTGCGCATTTTTTAATTGCAGCTTCACTTCCGGATCCTTTGATGACCATCTTAAATATTTCGGGGATGGCTTCTTTTGCCGCTTTCCCTGACTCGATTGCACGGAGTACTTCAAGGAACTGGTCATCTGAAATTCTTGTGATATCGGCCCCCTCCCGTTGGATCTCTTTGAGGGTCCCAAGGATCGTGCGGGCCGCGAGTGTCGGAGTGATCGCCTCCCGGACCGCCCTTTCAAAGAGCGGAAGCCGTTCGGAGAATGCGATCTGCCGTGACAACCCTTCATCGAGGCCGAGCTCAGCGCTGAACCGTTTTGCCCGTTCGGTAAGGAGCTCCGGCAGAGAGATGCCGTCCCATGTGGACGGTTCAACAGGTACTGGAAGGACATCGGTTTCAGGATACATTCTGGCCGCCCCTGGTAAAGGTCGCATGTAGGCGGTGTTACCTTCGGGAAGCATCTTCCTCGTCTCTTCCGGTACTCCGTCCATGGCGAACCGGGCCCGTTTTATTACCTGGACAGCGGCACAGTGTGCCTGCCTAGGCGTTCCTGCAACAAGGACGATGCAGTCCTGCTCAGTAGTCCCGATGGTACGATGGAGTGTCCCCACCTCTTCGGAAGTAATACCGTACGCAGGGAGCTCGTCTGTATGGAAAATTCCGCCGACACCGCACTTTTTTGCATAATCTGACATCTCGGTACCAAGCCGTCGCCCGGGCTGGATTTCGGACCCGACAAGCCCGGAAAATCTGTCCAGACGAACCGCAAGAATCATTTTGGCTTTTTTGAGGATCGAAGACCCGGTCCCGGCAAAGAGACACGTCACATCAACAGGGTCCGGGTTCACGGAGGCCCCACGGGATACCAGCTGGTCCCGGATTATTAGTAAGTTCTGTTGCCGTTCGGCCTCGCGTTTTACCACTTCTGCAACGAGGTCCAGTTCCTGCACACCTTTTACCTCGATCCGTGCACCGCCCCGGATGGATATATTGACGTCCTGCCTGATCGTTCCGAGCCCGCGTTTTACCTGGCCGGTTGAACGGAGAACCATACCGAGATACCCTGCCATTTCCCTGACTTCTTCAGGTGTGTGCATGCAGGGGGAGGTAGTAATCTCTACCAGTGGTATGCCGAGACGGTCGAGCGAGAAGGTTTCACCCTGCACACGCTGCGCTGCCTCCTCCTCGAGACAGAGTGTCTCGATCCTTCCGCCATTTGGCAGGGTACCGTTCACTGCCACCAGTGCGGTGCGTTGGAACCCACTTGTATTCGAACCATCGATAACAAGCTTCCGCATCATGTTCACCTGCTCAATGGGAGTCATGCCAAACATTTTGGCAATGGTTAAGCTGAGTAACAGGGCATCCTGATTGAGAGGTGACGGGGGTTCCTCGTCATTCTCCACGAGGCAGGTTGAGTCATAGGTAAAATAAGTAAACTTCCTCTCCTGGTGCATTTCTTCACGGGCCGCATCATCGATCTCACCCATCTCGCTCTCGGTTGCACGGAGGTACCGGTGGTACTCACCCGAGTGTTCATCGGTCCTCCGAAGCAGGGTCGGGCACCGGCAGAAGAGCTTTTCTTTTGTATCGAGCTGCTGGTGGATCTCAATCCCGGCAAGGAGTCCGATCTGTTCATAGTCCATGGTGTGACCTCTTCATGCATTCCCCTTTTAAGGAAGTGGAAAGGAGGATACGTTGTTTATCCGGACTGTTCTCATTGCCAAGTACCCACATCATCTTGACGAGGGCGACTTCCGGCAGTGTATCGGCACCTTCGATAACCCCGATTTTCAGAAGGTCCCGGCCCGTATCATAGACACGGTCACAGACACGTCCGTTCAGGCACTGGGACGTCATCATGACGACCGTCCCCTGGTCTGTCAGCGTTTTGAGGGTGGGTATCCA
>CAIJED010000250.1 GCA_903819595.1 uncultured Methanomicrobiales archaeon
AATCGCATGCTCCAGGCGGCATTGGATGAGGGTGAACAATGAGCGCTGAAAACTGCGGGACCAGGGGTGGGATATGCACCTGATCATCACGGAAAAGAATATCTCAGCAGAGAGGATTGCGAAAATTCTCGCTGGGAAAAAAGAAGTCACCGTAGGCAAGGACGGGGGGATATCAAGTTACCGCTTCAATGACTGCGTCGTCACCGGTCTCCGCGGCCACGTTGTGGAGGTGGACTTCGAACCCGGTTACACGAACTGGAGGTCAGAAGAACATACACCACGGAGCCTGATTGATGCCGGGACTATCAAGGTGCCCACAGAAAAAAAGATCATCTCGCTCGTCCAGAAACTTGCGAAAAAGGCAGACCGTGTTACAATTGCCACTGATTATGATACCGAGGGGGAACTGATCGGAAAGGAGGCCTATGAGCTGATCCGGGCCGTCAACCCGAAGGTCCAGGTCGACAGATCACGGTTTTCGGCCATTACCCCCGAAGAGATCAACCACGCCTTCACTCATACGACCGAAATTGATTTTGCCCTGGCCGCAGCAGGGGAGGCGCGACAAGTTATAGACCTGGTATGGGGAGCATCCCTGACCCGTTTTATCAGTCTCGCTGCACGCCGTGGCGGCGCCAATATTCTTTCCGTCGGTCGGGTTCAGAGTCCCACCCTCGCAATGATCGTTGACCGTGAAAAAGAAATTGAAGCTTTTATATCAGAGAAATACTGGCAGCTCGCGCTTTGCACGGAGAAATCCGGCACGGTCGTCAGGGTCCGCCATACTACCGCAAAATTTACTGATAAAATCGCCGCAGAAACGGCCTACGCCCATACAAAGGAACCGTTGACCGTCACCGAAATTAAAGAAAGCCAGAAAACGGACCGTGCCCCCACGCCGTTTGATACCACGGGGTTCATCATTGCCGCAGCCCGCCTGGGATTTTCAGCTGCAAATTCAATGAGGATTGCTGAAGACCTCTACATGAACGGGTTTATCTCGTACCCAAGGACTGATAATACGGTATACCCGAAGACTCTCGACCTGAACGGGATCTTAAAAACCCTTCAACATTCGGTGTTCTCCGCCGATGTCGCGTTCGTGATGGCACACAGGCGGCCACAACCCACGTCAGGAAAAAAATCAACCACCGATCACCCACCGATCCATCCGACAGGGGCGGCTTCAAGAGGTACGATTGGCGATGACCGGTGGAAGGTGTATGAACTGGTCGTACGCCGTTTTCTTGCAACCTTATCCCCGGATGCACAATGGAAAACCCTTAAGGTTAATTTCGACGCCGGAGGCGAACCGTATACAGTTACCGGTGGTATTCTGGCTGAACCCGGCTGGCGTAAGGTCTACCCGTATAGCGAGGCAAAAGACCACCTGCTCCCAAAGTTTACCGAAGGCGAACAGCTCCCCTTAAAAGAGAAGTATATCGAGGAAAAGGAGACACTACCACCCCCCCGTTACACCCAGGCGAAGCTCATCCAGCGGATGGAAGAACTAGGGCTCGGTACGAAGAGCACCCGCCATGAGGTGATCGGGAAACTCGTATCCCGGAAATACGTGGAAGGGAACCCACTGCGGCCAAGTCTGGTAGGAATGGCGGTCATCGGGTCACTTGAGGTCCATGCAGATACGATCACCAAGCCTGATATGACCCAGATGCTCGAAGACCACATGAACATGATCAAGGAACGCTCACGGAACCGGGATGACGTGGTGAGAGAATCCAAAGAAATGCTCCACCGTGTGTTTGACCAACTGGAGACACACGGCCAGGAGATCGGGGATGAGATCATGGACCAGACGGCCGAGGAAATGACACTCGGACCTTGTCCGGTATGTGGGAAAGATCTCCGTATCCGCCATCTGAGAAGCCAGGCGCAATTCATCGGTTGTTCAAACTATCCGGACTGCACCTTTAATATCGGGCTTCCAATGGTCATGTGGGGTTTCGCAGTCCGTACAGATGATATCTGTCCGACGCATCACCTCCATCATGTCACACTGATCAAGAAAGGAGTACGTCCATGGGAAATCGGGTGCCCGCTCTGTCACCATATTTCATCAAACAAGGAGACCCTTGACCTGATCCCCACAATGACTGACGGAATTCGGGAACAGCTCCACAATAACTACATCTACACCGTCTACGAGATCGTAAAATCCGGGCAGGATGGCATTATGGCAGCCACCGGGCTCTCCGTTAATGATGCAGAAAAACTAATACACGGGGCAGAAGATGTGCTAATACTCCTGCGGAAACGTTCCGAATGCCGGAAATTTGTTAGGAAACATCTCCCGCCACGAAGGGGCCGGAGCCATTCAGCCATCGTAAAAAAGCTCCATGCTGCAGGCATCGACGATGTGGAAGGGCTGGGGGGAGCAGAAAGGCAGGTACTCCGTAGTGTAGGAATTGGTGAAATAGAGGCAGAGATCCTCCAGGACGAAGCAAAACGAATCACCAACGAACGTCTCCTCAGGGATATCGGCATTCCTGCGGTGAGTCTGAAAAAATATCATCTTGCAGGTATTATCACTCCGCTCGATTTCATCAGTCATCACCCTGCAGAGATCAGCGAGATCACCACAATCAACCCTGAGACTGTCTACCGTCATGTGGAAATGGTAGCAAAAGCACTCAACAAGCCCGCCCCCGAAAAGATTAGCAAGGCCCAGCTTGAACGGGGAAAATCTGAGCTCCTCGCAATTCGTGGCATTGGCGAGGCAGCGATCGGGAAGCTCTATCGTGCGGGGATCTTCAACGGCGACAGGCTCGACCGGGCCAGTCCTGAAGACCTCGCAAAGAAAACCGGGATCCCGAAAGAGAAGATCCTCGAGTACCAGAAAGAATACCGGGCCATTGCAAAGGCCTGAAACACCAGAACAATACAAAAGTGTACGGATTTATATTATGCATGCAAGCTGGAAAAACTGGGTCCACGTGACCAAGCTCGACCCCGACAAGCATCTCAATGAGAAGGCTGTTGAAGAAGTAGCGACCAGTGGCACCGATGCGCTGATGCTCTCCGGGACCCTGAATGTGACAGTTGAGAATTTAACGACCCTGAAGCGCCAGGTCGCCTCCTATGGTCTGCCTCTTGTTGTAGAACCTGCCGGCCCGGAAGCGGTCATGTTTGAGGGTATTGAGTACCTGTACGTGCCAAGTGTGTTAAATACAACGGACGTCCGCTGGATTGTGGGTAAGCACATGGAATGGGTGAAAACACAGAAAATTGAATGGGAAAAAGTTGTTCCCGAGGCGTACATTGTGTTAAACCCGGCCTCCTCTGTCGGGAAGGTGACAAAATCGATCTGTGACCTCTCTGCCATGGACGTCGCAGCCTATACTTCGGTTGCCGACCGGTACCTCAAATTTCCCATCGTGTATATCGAATACAGCGGCATATACGGGGACCCTTCGGTTGTGAAAGCTGCGTCGGAGGCACTGGACCAGGCGTTGCTCTATTATGGCGGGGGAATTGATTCAGCTGAAAAGGCAATGGAAATGTCCCGATATGCAGATACGATCGTCGTTGGTAATGCAGTCTACGAAAAAGGTGTTGAAGTACTGAAAGCAACGGTCCGGGCTGTCACATAAGCAGTCATTTGTTGTCAGGTCTTCATGCCAGATATCCGGATTGTCCTGGTAGCCCCTATATACGAGGGAAATGTTGGGTTTACAGCCCGTGTAATGAAAAATTTCGGTTTTTCCCAGCTCGTCCTTATCGATCCCTGCGAGATTGGAGAAGAGGCATCATTGCGGGCTGCCCACGCACAGGACGTGCTGAAGGGTGCCAAAATATGCACCCTTGACGAGGTATTTTCTGATAGCTGTCTTACGATTGCCACGACCGGTGAGGTCAGTAAATCGATCTGCCGGTCGATGCGGATGCCTTATTACACCCCGGGTGAGATCAGGGAACAGGTCAGGGATATCAACGGGACGATCTCGATATTGTTCGGCCGGGAGAACTGGGGCCTGAATAATGATGAGGTGAAGCGGTGTAACATGATCTGTACGATCCCGACTTCGCCGGACTATCCGATCCTGAATCTATCCCACGCGGTCGGGGTGGTATGTTACGATCTTGCCCACCTGCCCCGGGGAGAATACCTCCTTGCCAGTCATAAGGAGATGGAATATCTTTACATGCACATTGATCGCTTCCTCGACGAGATCGACCATCCTCCGTTCAAACGGGAAAATACGATGCTGATGATGCGGCGGATCTTCGGGAGGTCACAGCTCACCGCACGGGAAGCTAGTACTGTCCATGGTCTGCTCCGCCGTGCGGAGTTTCACATCGATCCAACTATCTGTGAGCTGGAACGGGAGAGGCATGTGGGAGCTGGGAAGGGTGGTCAGCAGGAGCAGGATGACGAGAATAGTGAGTAACATCCGCCATGCCGATCAATGGTGGAATCATCTTCAACATTTGTTGAATACCATTCAAAACAGAAAACCCCACAACTGCCCAACATACTATATTCTTTGAGTAATTTTCAGAAGATCATTCAATTTTAAAGATCTACTTACCTTCATACCCCCAATAAATTCGTCGGTATAAGTTAAAACCCAACTTTGCCACTTGGATTTTTTTAGCCTGAAATTGGGTAAGAATTTGACACTTGTTGAGGCTCTGCAAGGGTACCAAAAATAAGACC
>CAIJED010000251.1 GCA_903819595.1 uncultured Methanomicrobiales archaeon
GACCGATCTGGTGCGGGCGGAAGAGGCGATCCGTCAGGCAAACAAGAAACTTACTCTCCTCTCTTCCATCACCCGCCATGATATCAACAACCAGCTCACGGTGCAGATGGGATACCTTTCAATGCTGGAACAGAAACAGCCAGATCTCATTAATACTGAGTATTTCCTGAAGGTTTCGACCGCTGCAAAGCGGATCGCCGCCATGGTCCAGTTTACCAGGGAATACGAAGAGATCGGTGTCCATGCCCCTGCCTGGCAGGATACACGTACCCTCGTGGACACTGCTGCAAAGCAAGCTCCGCTCGGAAAGGTCAGGGTGAAGAACGATCTTTCCACCGGAGTGAAAGTGTTTGCCGACCCACTGATTATCAAAGTATTTTATAACCTGATGGACAACGCAGTCCGGTATGGCGGGAAGATCGCGACCATCCGGTTCTCTGTTGAGGAACGAGATGATGGTCATCTAATTGTATGCGAAGATGA
This sequence comes from uncultured Methanomicrobiales archaeon, assembly GCA_903819595.1. Taxonomy (GTDB): domain Archaea; phylum Halobacteriota; class Methanomicrobia; order Methanomicrobiales; family Methanospirillaceae; genus CAIKOD01. Next base: position 484 of record CAIJED010000251.1, read on the forward strand.
TGGGGATGGTATCGTTGCAGCGGAGAAAGAGATGATCTTCGAGCGTGGGTTCGGCAAGAACACCGGGCTTGGTTTAGCCCTTGTCCGGGAAATTCTTGACATTACCGGTATTTCCATTCGTGAAACCGGCGAGCCGGGCAAAGGGGCACGGTTTGAAATGGTGGTACCGAAAGGGGCGTGGCAGAAGGCCGGTAAGGGAGACTGAAATGGCAACAAAAAAGAGAAATTGGACAATCAGAACAAAGATGATCCTGCTTCTGATCCCTGCAATCATTGCAGTCCTGATTATCGCAACGCTTTTCTCGCTCCAGTTCAGCAGCGTTCCGCAGAAGGATGCGGCATATAATGACACACTCAACTCTGCCCGGGCATATGCCCACGATTTCAATACTGATATGTCGGATTACCTTGTAAAATCTGAGACCTTCGCATTAGTCCTGGATCAGAATATCAGTATAACCCGGGAAGAAGTCCTCGATATCCAGCATGCCATGCTTCGGGAAAACCCAAAGGCGATCGGCATCGGGGTAATATTCGAGCCGGGTACATTCGACGGACCGGATGCCCGGTACGCCAATACTCCTGGTTTTGACGCAACCGGGCGGTTTGGAACCTACTGGAACCGGCTGAACGGTACCGAATCGCTCATTCCCGTTGTGGACATCGAGACGTCTGACTGGTACACGATCCCGAAACAGACCCGGAAAGAGATAGTCATGGAGCCGCTCCTCTACGAAGGTGAGCTGATGACTTCCTATATTACCCCTATTATACGGAACGGTACATTTACCGGTACTGTCGGAATAGATGTTCCTTTGAAAAGCATTGACCAGACCGTCAGCCAGGTGAAAGTATTTGACACCGGGTACGCGTTCCTTGTCAGCAATTCCGGTATTTTCGTGTCATCACCGAAGAAAGAATACCTTGGCAGGATGTCCCTTGGTGAACTCAGCAGGGAAAAGAATATCCCCGGACTGGCGGCAATGGCAGCTGATATCCACGAGGGAAAAGAAGGCTATGCCGAGATGGCTGACCCGTTCACGGGAAAAAACGTCGTCATGTTTTACAGCCCGATCCAGACGAGTAACTGGAGTATGGTTGTAGTCGCCCCTACCGACGAGATGCTTGCAGGGGTAGCAAATCTTGGCAGGATCATGCTGTTGATCGGGTTACTTTCGATCGTGTTTGTCGGGGGCATTATTCTTATCGTTGCACGGAACCTGTCAGGCCCCATCGTCGCCATGAGCAGGAC
>CAIJED010000252.1 GCA_903819595.1 uncultured Methanomicrobiales archaeon
ACCGGATATGGACTGGTTGCCTCGCTCATCTGCGGTGTTGTATTTGCGATATTTGGTTTTTTTGTATCGTTCACACTGATAATGAACACGACGTCAGGGTACTTTGGTTTTTACAATGTATACAAAATCACGTTGCCCAACTCTATAATTTTGGCGCTTCCAAACAGTGTTATTTCTATCCTTGGGGCGCTTGTCTCATTTGTCATCGGAACCATCCTGATCTATGTTGTTGCGATGAAATTTCCCGCAATGCAAAAGAGCAACCGGGCGACCAAGATTAACTTGACCCTGCATAATGCTGTCGCCTATATGTATGCGATGAGGAAAGGTGGCGGGCAGCTCCTGGTAATTTTCCGCTCAATTTCAGATAACGCCCCGGTGTATGGAGAGGTCGCCTTAGAGTTCCGGCAGGTGATCCGGGACGCAGATTTCTTTGGGATGGATGTGGTAACGGCACTCCGTCACCTGATGGAAACGACACCTTCAAGGAAGATGAAACAATTCCTCGAGGATATGATCTCAATTATCGAGACCGGCGGAGACCTGACAGGCTTTCTTGCGGGTCGTGTGAGGCTGTACCAGGAAGAAGCACGGTTCGAGCAGAAAGAATTTCTCGAGTTTCTCTCACTGATCTCAGAGTCCTATGTCACCCTCTTTGTCGCCGGACCCCTGTTTCTGATCATTATCATGGTCGTGATGGGGATGATGGGAGGTGCAGCCGTGACCCAGATGGCCCTGGTGATTTACCTGCTGCTCCCCATTGGCTCACTGGTATTTATCCTTTTTATCGATATGATCTCACTCAAGACTGAGTTTGTCGAACGGTATACGCGGGTACAGGAACTTTCAGAATATTCAGAGGTCCGCATTAAAAAGAAGTCGGGAGAGGCGATACTCTTTCAAAAACTTCTTCAATACGACCGGATACGAAATGTGAAGAAATTTATCCGGGACCCTGCACGGGCATTCGTGATGAATTACAAGCTTACCCTTGTTGTTACGGTTCCGATCGCAGCATTATACATCATCACCGTCTACATGAGTCTCCCTCCCGCGGGTTTTGAAAAGTTTATCGACATGATAGACGACCATGTCGTGATCGCGATGCTTATCGTTTTGATCCCGTTTGGTATTTTTTATGAGCTCTGGCGACGTAGTATCCAGGGTATTGAAGGGGCGATCCCTGATTTTCTTGACAGGATGGCTGGGATTAACCAGGTGGGCCTGACGATATCACAGGCGATCTCCATCATGGTCAACACCAACCTTGGTCTTCTGTCGTATGAGATCAAGCGGATCAAGCGGGACATGGACTGGGGCGCTAATTTTACTGATGCCCTGATGCGGTTTGAACAGCGGGTCTCGACGCCGATGATCGCACGCACGATCACTCTTATTACCAAGGCAACCCAGATGAGTGGTTCAATTGGGGATATTCTGACTATTGCGGGGAGTGATGCACGCATGTCTGAGACCCTCAAAAAGGAACGTTTGTCTGAGATGTTTATTTACACGGCGGTGATTTACCTTGCGTTTATTGTATTTGTATTCGTGGTCGCCGTGATCACTACCCAGTTTATGCCTGTCCTCGGTAATATCAATACGAAAGGTCTTCCACAGTCAGGTGCATTTGCGGGGTTTAATACGTCTTCACTTGTTACGATATCCCGCCTGATGTACCACGGGTGCCTGGTACAGGCGCTTTTTTCCGGCCTCATTGCCGGGCTGATGGGAGAAGGGTCAATAAACGCAGGGATTAAACATGCAGCGATCATGTTAATTATTTCACTGGTGATCTTCAATTTCTTTATGTAACCGGTGAAAAAAAGCCATCATTAGGCAT
>CAIJED010000253.1 GCA_903819595.1 uncultured Methanomicrobiales archaeon
GATACCCCGACATTACTCCAGTAGTGGTAAATTTCACGGTAGCCTTCGGGAAGAGCTGGTTCAACGAGCGGGCCATCCATGACCGGGTCATACTGAAGAATAGGTTTTTTTTCTATTTTCCCCTTGTCGGGTTTCTTTTTTTTCCCAGGCGTGTCTGTTTCACCTGCTGCTTCTTCCTCATGGAATAATCGTTTCAGCGGGTCCAGGTTGGATTCCTTTGGTCGCAGATAGAGTTCCATTTCATCAGGTAGTAATTCAGGGACAGATTGTGATGCTCCTCCGACATCAATCTCCATCGGTACTTTGGAGGCGGTTTTCGCCCCATTGCCTGATTGTGCCCTTTTCTCTGTATCTCTGACTTCTTCCTCATGAAATACCCGTTTTATGGGGTCCAGCGTAGATTGCTTTTTTCGTTGGATAAGGTCCATTTCATCAGGAAGCAAATCAGGAACGGCTGGTGAAACATTTTTTCCAGTGCTAGTTAGCGGCACTTCCGGGACTGTTTTTGCCCGTTTATCTGGTTGTGCTCTTTTTTCATTATCAAGACGGACCAGATCGGAGATTGCATCAGTCGTGAAAGGGTCTTTACCGCTTGCCTGGGGAGCCTGCACCGTCGATCTGGTCTTAATACCGGGCTTCTTTTTTTTCTTTTTCCCTTTTTTCCCAATGATAAGAATGGTAAGACGGTCAAGGAAAGATACGGGTTTAAGAACCTTTTTTGTGCCTATGCCCTTACCGGGGGTTTCCGTTTTCCTGTCAGCTGGTGTAGGGACCTGTGGTGAAACATGGATGTCAGCCAGCAGTGAAGATACTCTGGCAGGGGGTGTTGTCCCGGTATCCGGTTGAGCCTTTTCTCCTTTTTGGCGATGAAAGATGCCCGAGATGGTATCGATCATGGATGGCCTTTTCCTGCCAGTAGGGGATTTCTCTTTCCCTGTTGCTGATTTTACTGTGACGCTGGTGCCCGCATGAGGGGCAATATCATCAGATCGGGATGTACGGCTTGTTTTCGTTTTTTTCTTTTTCCCTTTTTTTCCCGTGACAAGATTGGTAAATTGATCAAGAAAAGAAATTGGTTTACGGGCGTTTTTTGAGACAATGGGTGAATCAGGCCTTTCCTGTTTCTGTTTACCAGAAATAGGGGTCGGCGGAAGAGAAGTTGATTTTGGGACAGCATCCGCTTTCTTTTTTGAACTGCCACCGCGATGAAATAAATTTTTAACTGTATCGAGTCCCGGGATCTTCACCCAATCACTCCTGTCCCCTGAAAGCTCTTACTTTTTATTTACTAGGGGAGGAATCGGTATAAAAGTGTTTGTACGGTCATATACTATCAGGAAAGCGAAAAAAATGAGGATTACATTTCATAGTGACAAAGAACGTGTGATATGAGCAAATTCATACACTACAAAATATACAAAAGACCAAAAAAAAAAAATTCCATGATACCCAAATAAATTCCGGTTCATGAGACAAAAGTTCCGTCGGAGGTCCTGGGAACAGTCCGACAGATGTTGTTTTCCGGCCCCTTCTGGAAAACATTAACAATGCCCGGAGGATATAGTGTAATTATTCTCATGGTACCGGCAGAAATCCACGATCTTTCAACAAAAAAGATGCCTACCGGCATCACATCACTTGACCCGATGATGGAGGGGGGTGTCCCTCCCGGTTCATTGATCCTCTTTCTGTCCGAAATCGGCGCAGGGAGTCACGAGTTCATCTATAGTTCAATTCTTTCATTATCCTCGAAGAAAGGTAAAATTCCTGTATCTGACTCATTCATCATGCCTTCAGTGATCCGGTATGTGACCTTCACAAAAATGAGTGATGATATCAAACGCGAGATGAAACTCTCGTTTAACGAGGACCTGCTTGCAGGTATGAACGATATTCAGTTTGAAGACTTATCTCAGCTCTATTTTGACAACAGTGTTGTCCCGCTTGACTGGTATAGTAAGGCCGACTTGGTCACCCGGATACAGAACCGCAACAACCGTGAAATTCTGTCACAACTTTCTGCCGTCTTCGATCCCGGGGTAAAAGATAACCTGGTTGTCCTTGATTCACTTACCGACCTTGCCGTCCAATATGCGGGCACACCCCGGTGGGGGGACCTGATGGCTTATTTACGTGGTCTTCAGCGGATTGCGAAACACCTGAACACCACGATTTACCTGCCCCTGGCCCGGGGGATCCTCGATATTAAGAATGAACGGGAAATCACTGATATTGCAGATGCCGTGATCCTTTTCAACTGGGAAGAGAGCTCGTCTGCACGAAGGCAGAGGGTGATGTATTTTGAAAAATTCCGGGGTCTTATGCCGCATCTTGAAGAAAAAGACCTGGTAAAATTCTCAGTACGGATCTCATCCGCCGTAGGTTTTGAAGTCAGTAACATCAGGGTGATCATATGACCGGGGAGCGTGTAAAAGTGGGCATCGAAGGACTGGACCAGATGATGGAGGGGGGTCTGGTACCTCGCAGCATCACGGCAATTATCGGTTCATACGGTACTGGAAAGACTTCATTTGCACTCCAGTTCTTATGGTCGGGTGTCCTGCTCGGTGAACATACGATCTATATCAGCCTCGAAGAACGGGAAGATCGGATCTTTGAATATATGTCCCAAAAAGGCTGGGACTACAAGCAATATATCAATAAATTCATCACGGTATTGAAACTTGATCCCCTGGATTTCAACCTGGCCATTAACCAGATTAAAAATGAGCTTCCCGACCTGATCAGGACACTCGGGGCTACGAGAGTCGTAATCGACCCAATATCCCTCTTTGAAGACCTTTTTGAGAGCTCTTCTTCGAGAAGGCAGGAGATGTTCCGGTTCGTTGAAGTACTCCATGACCAGCACTGCACGGTTGTGATGACGAGCGAGACCGACCGGGACAACCCTTATGCAAGCCGTCACGGCTTAGTCGAGTACCTGTGTGACACGGTCATTATCCTGCGCTACGTCAGGCCGAATGACTTAACCGAAGTTCACCTGGCACTTGAAGTGGTAAAAATGCGTATGTCTGGTCATTCAAGGGAAATTAAGCCATATGAAATCTTCCAGGACCAGATCCGTGTCCATAGCGAGGCAAATGTATTCTAAAGAACCTTTTTTTTCATCTGATCAACCGGACCCGTCCGCACCGGATGAAAAATTTCGTCCCAAACGATTCACCGGTAAGGGATGATTCCCGGCCCGGGGCTCTTTGCTGTCGACCTGCGGACCATGGACATTTTTTAAACCCTTGATATCCGGATAAATCCGGGTTATGAAAATTTACCAAAAGGGCATTCAAAGTGAATACAACGAAGGATCAACATTTCGCATGCGAACCGTTCCAGGGATTCAGTGTCAGACCACATGGCTATTTAGTGACCCCGTAACGTAAACAGACGGGATAGGCTTTGACACCCGATCACTATCTTTTTTACAGGTGCAGATGAGATTTCATAGGTGAATATGGGAATAACGGCCAGGTATCCTGGGACCCGTTAGTCCGTACCGGAATGTACCAGACAGGAATTGATCAGGCACTCGTTCAGAAGTTGGTGCAGGCGACAAAAAACGCGATCATGCAGGCACAGATTTACCTGCCGCCGGATGTAAAGTGGGCGATTTCACATGCACTGGAACGTGAGACCAGTCCCGTTGCAAAAGGCGAACTTAAAAATATCCTGGATAACGTTTCGCGTGCAGAAGAACTGGGACTCCCGATATGCCAGGACACCGGTGTGCCGGTCATATATATTACGCTTCCACCGGAGGTTCCGTATTGTCAGGCACTGTTTGATGCCATCCGGGAAGGTGTCCGGATAGCGACGAAAGAAGTCCCACTTCGTCCGAACGTGGTTGACCCAATCAGCCGGGAAAATACGAATGATAATACTGGTGTCGGAATGCCGTTCATCCATGTACGCCCGGACAGCCAGCTGACAATCACCGTGCTGCCGAAAGGGGCCGGGGCTGAGAACATGTCACGCATCGCGATGCTCCTCCCGTCTGAAAAGGCCGCGATACCAAAATTTGTCACAGAAACAATGCTCATTGCAGGGGGAAGGCCCTGTCCGCCAGTCATCCTCGGTGTGGGTATTGGCGGTACATTCGACCAGGTGGCATCACTTGCGAAGGAGGCACTTCTCCTCCCGGTTGATACCATGGATCCATTCGAGCAGGACCTCTGTGATACCGTAAATAAGCTGGGGATCGGTCCCATGGGCCTCGGTGGAGACACGACGGCGCTAGCCGTGAAAGTCAAACATGCCTTCTGCCATACCGCGTCCCTACCGGTTGCAGTAAATGTGCAGTGCTGGGCATCGCGTCGTGCCACAGTCGTGGTGCCACTATGAATGTCACGGACTTACGCACGCCGCTTGGCGAAGAGGTCCTATCTCTCCGGGCCGGTGACCGGGTAACATTGTCAGGGCTTGTCTATACTGCACGGGATGAGGCCCATCTGATGATGGAGGAACGGGGGATACCTTTTGATCCGAAAGGTGCGGTAATATACCATTGCGGGCCGATTATCATCGACGAAAAAGTGGTCGCCGCAGGACCGACCACGTCTGCACGGATGAATAACCTGTCCGGCTTCCTGCTGGACCAGGGCGTCAGGGCGCTGATTGGAAAAGGTGGAATGGGTGAAACCGTCAACGGACAACTCAGGGGAAGAGGGGTGTACCTTGCATTTACAGGTGGTTGCGCAGCCCTCGCCGCTTCTTCGATGAAATGTAAGGGTATCTGCTACGAAGAGCTCGGTATGGCCGAAGCCGTATGGATACTGGAATTTGACCGCGTACCGCTGGTGGTGGGCATCGATTCTGAAGGAAACGATCTCTTCCGGACCGTGAACCGCAAGGCAAAACTACAATTCGAATCGCTGTTTACATAAACTCAGTAACGAATTGTTAATCATTACAGGACAACAGGCATGAAAATCGAGATCGACGAGTCCCGGTGTAAAGGCTGCAACCTCTGCACTATCGGATGCCCTTACAAAATTTTCCAGGCAGGAAAAAAACCGAACAGGAAAGGCGTCCTGGTCCCCATGCTCGATCGGCCCGAACGCTGCACGAACTGCCGGCTCCAGCACCTGTACGGACGTGTGCTCTGCGGTGTCTGCCAGATGACCTGCCCGGACCAGGCGATCCGGTTCAGGGACGAAAAACCCGGGGAGACGATGAAGGTGGCGATTGAATATTGAGTAAAATTCAATTCATGCAGGGAAACATCGCCTGTGCGGAAGGCGCCCTTGCCGCAGGGTGCAGGTTCTTTGGAGGTTACCCGATTACACCTTCAACCGAGATTGCGGAGCATATGGCTGTAAAACTCCCCAAACTTTCCGGGACGTTCATCCAGATGGAAGACGAGATCGCATCAATGGCATCGATCATCGGGGCGTCATGGACGGGAAAAAGGGCGATGACTGCCACCAGCGGCCCAGGTTTTTCACTGATGATGGAAAACATCGGCTTCGCAGTCATGACCGAGACCCCTTGTGTGGTTGTGAACATCCAGCGCGGCGGTCCCAGCACCGGGCAACCGACCATGGCGGCCGCCGGCGACATGATGCAGTGCAGGTTCGGGTCGCATGGGGACTATAGTGTGATCGCCCTCTGCCCTTCCAGCGTGCAGGAGATGTATGAACTCACGGTAAAGGCGTTTAACCTGGCTGACCGGTTCCGGGTACCGGTATTCCTGATGGCTGACGAAATTATCGGACACATGCGTGAACGGATCATCGTGCCGGATACCGTCGAACATCACGAGAGAAAATCCCTCCAGCCCGGAGTCCTTCCGTTTCACCCGGACGATGACCAGGTACCCGGGTTTCCGGAGTTTGGGAAAGGGTTCGGAGTTCACGTCACCGGCCTCACCCATGACGAGCGTGGGTACCCGTGTGCAACAAACCCGAAACTTCACGAACAACTCGTGATGCGCCTTTATAATAAGGTAGAACAGGCGAGGAAGGAGATTGCTGACTATGAGGTCACAAATCCGGACGCTGAATTGGTTTTTGTCACCTATGGCTCTCCGGCACGTTCCGTGGAGCAGGTCCTTCATGATACACCAGGGAAAAAGATTGGGCATCTCCGTTTGAAAATGGTCTGGCCATTTCCTGAGCACGCCATTCGCGAGTTTCATGATGCGGCACGTTTCATTATCCCTGAACTCAACCTCGGCCAGATTGCACGGGAATTTGACCGGCATACCAGCGTTCCCGTGGTCAGCGTTCCGAAATTAGGTGGAGAACTTCACCTTCCTTCTGAACTGAAAAAATTAATCGGGGTGAACGAATGAGTTACGAGGACTGGTACCGGCAGGACCGCCTGCCCCACATCTATTGCGCCGGCTGCGGGAACGGGACGATCATCAACTGTACACTCGAAGCCATTGATGAAATGGGGTGGAAAAAGGAAGAAACGGTCTTTGTATCGGGCATCGGCTGTTCATCACGGGCTCCCGGGTACATTGTCACCGATTCACTGCACACAACTCATGGCCGTGCTCTTCCGTTCGCGACCGGGGTGAAAATGTCCAGGCCTGAATTTCACGTAGTAGTATTTACAGGCGATGGGGACCTTGCGGCAATCGGTGGCAACCATTTTATCCATGCATGCCGGAGAAACATCGACCTGACGGTTGTCTGCATGAATAACCAGATTTACGGTATGACCGGTGGGCAGGGGAGCCCGACTACCCCGTTAGGGGCTCTCTCAACCACCACCCCATTCGGCTCCGCAGAACCTGCATTCGACCTCTGCGAACTGGCCATTGCCGCCGGAGCAAATTATGTCTCCCGGTGGACCTCCTACCATGTGAAGGAACTGACAAAAGCAGTAAAGAAGGGAATGGAAACGCCTGGGCTCTCATTTATCGAGGCAATGGTCCAATGCCCGACAAATTACGGCAGGAGAAATAAGTTCAAACAGGTACTCGACCAGGTGGAGTATATCAGGTCTCACTCCATGATGAGGCAGAAATATCTCCAACTGATGGAACAAGGTGGAGCAGTGCCCGATAATACGATCGTCGTCGGTGAATTCATCAACCGGGCCCGCCCGGCGATGGGGGTACCACGATGAGACACGAAATAAGGTTCTCAGGATTTGGTGGCCAGGGCATCATCCTGTCAGCGGTTATTATCGGTCGGGCTGCGGTGATGTATGATTCAAAGTATGCCGTCCAGACCCAGGTGTATGGTCCCGAAGCCCGGGGCGGGGCATCCATGAGTGCCGTCATTATCGATGATGAGCCGATACTCTTTCCAAAAGTCACCATGCCTGACATTTACGTGATCATGTCCCAGGAAGGGTTCGAAAAATATGGTGCCTCGGCCCCGGAAGGGGCGGTCATGATCCTCGATTCAACACTAGTCCATTCAAGACCGGCTTGTACCTTCATCGAGGTACCAGCGACGCAAGAGGCACGGGAAAAACTCGGGCGGGATATCGTTGCGAATATCGTCATGCTCGGGGCTCTTGTTGCCGCAACACATGTGGTATCTGAAACAGCGATTGAGAAGGCAATTCTTGACAGCGTACCAAAAGGGACTGAAAAACTGAACCTGAGCGCAATGTCCCGTGGATTTGAACTGATTAAAGAGAGAGGAACATCCTCATGAAGATACTCGAGTATGAAGCAAAGAAGGTGCTCGGAGAATCGGGCATCACCATTCCTGAAGGCGTACTGATCAGGACGCCGGATGAACTTACCGCACACCTCCCGTCACTACCGGATAATGTTGTCCTGAAGGCGCAGGTTGATGTCGGAGGCAGGGGGAAGGCAGGCGGAGTCCTGATGGCGGATAAAACCAACGCGGTGGAGACGGCGAAGGATCTATTTTCCCGCATGATCAAGAATACCCCGGTGAAAGAGGTGCTGGTCGAGGAACGGCTGGATATCATACATGAATACTACCTCTCGATTGCCATCGACAGGTCAACCAGGCAGGTACTCATCCTTTTTGCCGACGCCGGCGGTGTGGAGATCGAGAAAGTCGCAAAAGAGGACCCTGCGGCCATCAGGAGAGCATCTCTTCCCCTGATCATGCACGATGTCCCCGCGTTCATGGTACGGGACCTTCTTGGGAACGCCCCGAAGGAACTGGGCCCGGTGATCAACCGTCTGTACCACGTATTCGTAAAAAAAGACGCATTACTCGCCGAGATCAACCCCCTCGTTACAACCCCGCGCGGGGTGATCGCTGCTGATGCAAAGCTGATCATCGATGATAATTCCTTAAAAAGACAGGGTATCACGGTGAACCGTGACCTTTCTGACCGGGAGCGGGAAGCAGAACGGTTCGGGTTTTCTTATGTTGAACTCGAAGGTACCATCGGCGTCATCGGGAATGGGGCCGGTCTGACGATGTCCACACTCGACCTAATCGAGTATTATGGTGGCCGTGCCGCAAACTTCCTGGATGTCGGCGGTGGGGCCGAACAGGAACGGGTAATGAATGCAGTCCGGCTGGTCTCAAGTGTCCCGTCTGTCAAGGCAATTGTAGTCAACCTGCTTGGGGGAATTACCCGGTGTGATGAGGTTGCCAAAGGGATTATCAGTGCAGGGATCTCCCAGCCGGTCATCGTCCGTCTCGCCGGGACAAACGAAGAGGAAGGGCGCAAACTCCTTTCGGATAAGGGGTACCAGATGCCGGACACCATGGAACAGGTCGTGAAAGTGGCCGTGGAGATGACACGATGATCTTCGGAGACAAAAAAACCGGCGTAATTGTTACCGGGGCGACCGGTCACCAGGGGGCGTTCCACATCGCCCTGATGAACGAGTACGCAAAGAATGTGGGCGGTACCGGGGTCGTTGCCGGTGTTACTCCGGGAAAGGCCGGCCAGGAAGTACATGGAGTCCCGGTCTACAACAGCGTCAGGGACGCACTGAATGAACACGATGCCAGCGCAGGAGTCCTGTTTGTTCCAGGGTTCGCCGCCGGTGACTCGATCATGGAATGTGCAGGTGCAGGTCTTTCGCTCGTCGTCGCCATCACCGAGCATATACCGGTGCATGATACGATGAGGGCCATATCCTATGCAAAAATGAACGATTGTAATGTTATCGGTCCGAACTGCCCGGGATTACTCTCACCAGGAGAGATCAAACTGGGTATTATGCCCGCACAATTGTTCAGCCGGGGTCATATCGGTGTGATCTCAAGGAGTGGTACACTCACCTACGAAATTGTGGATGAACTGACCCGTGCAGGACTGGGCCAGAGTACCGTCGTGGGCATTGGAGGAGACCCGGTTATCGGCCAGACATTTACCGACGTTCTCGCAAAGTTTTCTGACGACCAGAAGACAAAGGCAGTGGTGATCATTGGCGAAGTAGGTGGTGCCCTCGAAGAGGAAGGTGCAAAGGCCACGGATATACCGATTGTTGCCTATATTGCAGGAATATCTGCACCACCGGAAAAACGGATGGGACATGCGGGTGCGATCATCGAAGGTGGTGAAGGTGATGCACGGTCAAAGATAGAACGGTTAAAGGCGATGGGAGTCCAGGTCGCATCACGGCCGTCAGAAGTGCCCCGCCTGATCCACCACCTGATCTGATTGTTACGGAGGTCCGAAACGATTGACGTACGGATTGCCGGTGCAGAGATCGTCGTTGAATCAGGGCAAGAAGGAAAATTAAAAATAAAGTGATAAGTACACGTATCATTCAGTACCCGGTCCGGTCCCGGAGTGAAGCAGTTGATTTGAAAAGTCCGGAAAGATAACAAAGGGGAGACAATGGTTCAGGCAGATGAATACGAACGGGATAACGAGCCGGGACAGTACCTGGTTCCGGGCGAGAAATTACTTCGGTATTCCAGTTCAGTGGGTATCAAAAAATTTGGTTTTCATGCCTATATCACAGACAAGCGTATTTTTTTAATTGATAAAAACGAGAAAAAAGCAGGGATAATATCGAAAGATATCCCGCGTGAAGTTGTGATGGGGAGTCACCTCGAGGCTTCAGGGACCTCTGATCCATTCCTCGTCCTCACGATCCGGACTGCAGAAGATGAGACCAGAACATTGAAAATCTCATTTATCCAGGAAGGAAATGACCGGACTGCAGAGATCGAGGAATGGATCAGCCTGCTCCACGGGAGGACCGTCAGACCGATAAAATCCGCAACCCGCCACCGGGAGTTTCCGGTGACCGTCCAGAGGGATGACCTGCACCGGGGAAGACCACATGAGAGGATATCACCGCCGCCGTATTCATCTCCTGGGACAGCTATTCCTGATGAAACGCACCGCGATGAACCGGAAAAAGTCCTGCCCCGTCAACAGGGCAATCAACCGGTGACAAGGCCCGTCATCATGGGTGAACAGAAACCAGGACCAGGGCAGGATAATGAACAGATCCTGGAAGGGACTGAGATTGCATTCTGCCACCATTGTGGAAAAAGAGCACCTGCCGGAGCAAATTTTTGCCCGTTTTGCGGGACGAAGTTACACCGTCCTGACCGGCTGATAAAACATGAGTAGTGATTATCCTGATTCGCATACACCACTCCTGGTTAAGTGGATACATCGGGTTGCATGGTGCAGCAGATATAAGCGAAAGTAAACGCCCGGGACGAGCGGTGACTGTGCAGGTAAAATTGCGTAAAGTTCCCCTTGCCACACCGCGGGTGTAGAAACCTTTTTCGTCCGGATTAGGGGGAATTTCGAATTGACCCACGTTGACAGCTTTTTTGTTCTATAGGGTTTTACCGGTCCTTTTTTGGGCGATCACCATCGTAACCCAGGTATCGTAACGATAATCGTCCCGGATGTCCTGCTCATCAATGATGAAAAGGCCGTTTTCAGATAATGCTTTCCGGTAGGCAGGAGTCATAAATACCTGCTCCTTTGTGCACCCTTCCTGCAGTTTGTTCACTCCGGAAAACGTCCAGAGGTTCCATTCAAGGGACTGGAGCGGATCCAGTGGTAGACCTCCCGGAGACTGGACATTGACAAAATAGCCGCCTTCATTCAGGGCATCACTGATTTTTGGCAACATCTTGATGGATTTACCACTGGGATTTGAAGATGAAATGATCAGGTCATATCCGCCCCCAATCGGGCTGCAAAAAAAATCTCCCGGTACCAGGTGGACGTTCTGGCAACGGTAGTGTTCCACATACCTGCCTGCGAGGGGGATGACATGGGGTAAATCGAATACCCATGCTTCGATATCCGATTGCTGCATCGCAATGGCAATCGCATAAAGACCATGCCCTCCTCCAAGGTCAAGCACCCGCCGCATCCTGGAAAAGCCCGGAAGGTGGATAATGGCCTGCACCACTGCCTGCAGCCGTCCGGATAATGCATTTTCCGCCATCGCAGGAAGTGAGAACTCGCGAAAAAAATCATCCCTGTTATACTGCACAGGTCCATTACGCATAATCTGCGCCAGGGATATCCACATGTCCTGCCCCATCCGTGCGAGTTGCCCGATATAATGGACCTGGGAATAGGGAGAATCGCCGGCCAGGTAGGTGGATGACATCGGGGTGTTGATGAACTGGTTGTTTTTCCTGGCCAACAGGCCTTCAGCCACGAGCGCCTCGCAGAGCAGACGGCACATTGACAGATCAGAACAACTACTGGAACTAAGGTCCTCAACCGTCATAGGGATGATACAATGGTCAAATATTCCAAGTTCAACTGCTGCATAAATCAGCGAGAACTCCCGCAGGCCGTGGACCGCCCGATCTATTTTTTCATAAAACGGCCCCGGGTCTTCAGGAGGTGACCGTGTAAAGAATGGCGCCTGTTCACGCATATGAGAACTCCCTGGTGAAAGATTTGCTCCTGATCAGTTGAATGTATCCCCTGTGAAGGTGACGCCTGAATTGGTGAGGAACCGGCAGAACGGCAAAGGTACTTGCATCATAGTCTCGTAACATACCTCTGCCGGGTCCGGGAATTCGCCGCCAACTATCTGGCGCCCGGCTGGAGGAGGCAGGGCTATATGCCCGGTCAGGGGTCATCTACAAACCTATAATATACTCAGATTGAGATGTTTTAAGGAAGATGTCCGATCTACATTCCCCGAATTATTTTAAAGGTGTCATCAAGTCGATGGGTGTTGTCTTCGGGGATGTCGGGACCAGTCCTATCTATACGCTGACAGTCATTTTTCTGCTGGTCCAGCCATCCCTGCAGAACCTTACCGGAATCATCTCCCTGATCGTCTGGACTTTAATTATTTTAGTCACGATTCAATACGCCTGGCTTGCGATGCAACTCGGTAAGAAAGGTGAGGGAGGAACGATTGTGCTAAAAGAGATCCTCCTCCCGTTGCTCAAGTCCGGCAGGGCCGTTACATTCTTTTCACTTCTTGCGATTATCGGTGTCTCCCTGCTGATTGGAGACGGTGTTATCACCCCGGCGATCAGTATTCTCTCCGCAGTGGAGGGCCTCCGGCTGATCCCCGGGATCGGAGGTATCAGCCAGACCGTGCTGGTTATTATTGCCGCAATCATTGCAATTGTGCTCTTCTCCTTCCAGAAGAAAGGTACGGAGAAAGTAGCATGGGCATTCGGGCCCGTGATGCTCGTCTGGTTCACCATTCTTGCCGTCCTTGGCATATTCTATATCGCCCAGGTACCGGTCATTCTCAACGCGTTGAATCCGTATTATGCCCTCAATTTCATCACATCGAACGGCATCACCGCATTTTTCATCTTATCTCAGGTAATTCTCTGTGCCACTGGTGGAGAAGCCTTGTTCGCAGACATGGGGCAATTGGGAAGAGACCCCATCCTGAAGGCCTGGGGACTGGTCTTTTGTGCCCTTGTTCTCAACTATCTTGGGCAGGGGGCATTCCTCCTGCAACATCCGGAATCTAAAAATATCCTGTTTGAAATGGCATATAATGTCGCACCAATACTCTATATCCCGTTCCTGATCCTTGCAATCACCGCCACCGTTATTGCCTCACAGTCCATTATTTCCGGAATATTCTCTATCGTATACCAGGGTATTACCACCCGCGTCATCCCCCTGCTCAAGATCGATTACACTTCAGCCGAAATGCGCTCCCAGATCTATATTGATTCAGTCAACTGGTTCCTGCTTCTTGCAGTGCTTTACATATTATTCCAGTTTGAATATTCCGAGCGCCTCGCTGCTGCATATGGGCTGGCGGTGATGGGTACCATGACGGTGACTGGTGTGATGATCACCGCAATTTTCCTATTGAAAAAGCAGTATATCAGGACGGCAATCGCATTCTCGGTCCTCATGGTCGACATAGTGTACTTATTTTCAACAACATTCAAGATACCGAACGGTGGCTACTGGTCGTTGATCATCGCAGCGATCCCGTTCATTCTGATCATGATCTACATCCATGGTCAGAAACGTCTTTTCTCGGCAATGAACCCGATGGATCTCCCGGAATTCAGGGAACGTTATATCCAGGTCTATACCCATGTGAAAAAGATTAAGGGGACAGCGATTTTTTTTGCACGGGATATCCAGAAAATCCCCAGTTACATCTCCCATACCATCTTCAACAATAACATCCTATACGAAGACAATATTATCATCAGCCTTCACCAGATGGATAACCCGTTCGGAGTAGACTGGAAGTTCGATGAAGACCTTGAATGCGGTCTGCGGGTATTTCATATTGACTATGGATATATGGAGATCATCAACATGACGAAGATACTCCGTGATGCCGACATCAGGGAGAAAACAATTTTTTACGGGCTTGAGGAGATCGTGACCGACAACCTCGTATGGAAAATATTTTCGGCGATAAAACGCCTTTCCCCTTCATTTGTGCAGTTCTACAAACTGCCGTCGCATAAGATCCACGGTGTGGTCACCCGTATCGAGATGTAAGAAAATACTTAACCTTTTAGAGGACGAATTTCGGATGGATAAATCTCAGGCAAGATGGATCTGGATATCAGTCGCATTTTCTACCGTAGTCCTGCTGATCGTCCTCGCAACGACCTTTGATAAAAATACTCTTCTGACAATTCTCAAACTCAATCTCTGGTTCCTTTTACTCGCAACTCTCTTAAGGGTCGCTTCGTTGATATTCTGGGCGTTCCGTATCAGGACGATGGCCGGGTCCCTCGGTTATACAGTGAAGTTTTCACACTGCTTCAATCTCGTTGTGGCAAATCTCCTTGCAGGGGCAATCACCCCGGGACAGGCAGGTGGTGAGCCCGTCAGGATCCATGAATTATACAGGGCAGATGTTAAAATCGGTGATGCAACCGCGGTCGTGCTCATGGAACGGGTGCTTGATGGCATCGTCCTGGTGATCATGGGAGTCCTTGCGATGATCCTCCTTGAAAGTGTATGGAGAGGATTAAACATTGCCCTGATCATCGGGATGTTCCTTGGTCTTATCCTGATGATCAGCCTGATTCTCCTTCTTTTTTATTCGGCAAGACGGCCCGACCGTGCCAAAGTATTGTTAAGCCGGCTTATCAGGTGGGCAGGTAACCGATGGAAAGGAAAGACCATGCAGAAGGTAACGCGGTATGCAGATGCAGAAATGGATAATTTCTTTGTCAGCCTGCACCGATTTACCACGAGTGGCCGCAAAGGACTCATATATGGTACAATATTTACCACGTTATTCTGGGCGTCAGAATTTTTTGTTGCTTCTCTTCTGCTGCTGTCACTTGGGCAGCCTCCATTTGTTGCCGAGTCCTACCTTTTCCAGTTAATCATCGCGATTGTGATGATGGTCCCCCTGACACCCGGTTCATCAGGGATAGCAGAACTTTCAGCTACATCCCTCTATGCACTGATTGTCCCTGCGTCGGTTCTCGGGCTCTTTGTCCTCCTTTGGAGGGTGCTGCTCTTCTATTTCAATATCGTCGTAGGCCTGGTCGCAAGTCTCAATATATTCAGGCGCGAACTTCGCATTACGGATGCAAAGAATCAAACATCTGAACTGGAAATCATAAAACAGCCAGATGAATAAAGATTCTTTGCCACGGATTTACCGACTTTACAAACAAGATCACCTGGAATGACCAGGATCGGGGTGAAACGGGTCTTTTATCGCTGTTTTGCGATAGGAATCCATCAATCCATTCGGTTTTGCGGTCCTGGTAGAAAAAAGAATGATTCCTAAACGATAAATGTAAGAAATATAAATAATCGGAAAAAAACAGCGGGTGTCCGGTTACACCCCTGTATCACCCAGCATTTTTACTAACAATGCTTTCTGGGCATGCAGGCGGTTTTCTGCTTCATCCCAGACAACGCTCTGCGGTCCCTCGATTACTTCGTCGGTGATCTCATGACCTCTGTGCGCGGGGAGGCAATGCATAACAATTGCATCGGGTGATGCACGTTTTAACAGGGAATCATCAACCGTATAACCCTGGAATGCCTTGATGCGCACATCATATCGTGCCTCTTCACCCATCGAAACCCACGTGTCCGTGACCACCACATCTGCGTCCCTGACAGCCTCCACGGGGTCATTCATTACTTTTACCCGGCCACCGAGTCCGATAGCTCTCTCTAATACTTCAGTTTTTGGCTGGAAACCTGCGGGACTTGCAATATTCACAATCATACCGGTAATCGCCGATGATAACACCAGCGAATTACAGACATTATTCCCGTCACCGACCCAGGCAACCTTGATGTCGGTTGTCGATCCAAAATGTTCCCAGATCGTGAGAATGTCAGCCAGCAACTGGCATGGATGCTCCCTGTCTGACAATCCGTTGATCACCGGGACCGTGGAATATTTTGCAAAATCGACAATCGTCTGGTGTTTGTATGCCCGGATCATCAGACCGGAGACGTACCGTGATGAAACCCTCGCTGTATCCCTGATCTCTTCCCCGCGACCCAGCTGAAGATCTTCAGAATTCAGGTAAAGCGCATGCCCACCCAGGTCATGCATACCGACTTCAAAGGATAACCTCGTCCTCGTAGAAGGCTTCTCAAAAATCATGGCAAGTGCCTTTTTCTTCAGCAGTTCGTGGGGTATCCCGGCTTTTTTCATTTTTTTGAGGTGTTTCGCTTCAGCAAGGAGTTTCTGCAGTTCCTCTTCTGAAATATCAAGAAGCGAAAGAAGGTCTTTTTTCATCGTATCTCCTTCATATGTTCAATTCTCTTCCGGAGCAACTCTTCCGTACCAATGTCACGACGGTGACTGACGTCCCCGCCGACCGATGATGCCGCAGATTCTGCAATCGATTCAGCCTCCGACAGCGTTTCAGCCCGTCCCACAAATGCAAGGGTCCGGGAAGACATGGTTAAGAGTACACTGTTATTTAGTTCAACATTCCCATAAAAAAGGAGGGCATTGCCATAATCCCCGAATGTTAAGGGTCTCCCGGGACGCGGGGTATCCGGGTATCCTTCCGGAACCAGGTACTTACAGACGGTTGCCTCACGGGAAAATTTCACGGACCCCGATGAAAGTGACCCCTCAGTAATCCGGATCATAATTTCAGCCATATCAGATTCGAGAAGGGAAAGCACGTTCATCGCCTCAGGGTCACCAAATCTCGCATTGAATTCAATCACCATCGGGCCATTTTTGGTATTCATAAACTGGCCGTACAGTATTCCCCGATATGGCTGGCCGGTTTTTGCCATGACCGCGACCACGTCCTTCATGATACGAAGGGCTTTTTCACGGTCACCCCTCGTAACGAATGGCAATGAATGGTCTGGCATACTGTATGAGCCCATACCCCCGGTATTCGGGCCCTGGTCTCCTTCGAATGCCCGTTTATGGTCCTGGACCAGGGGCATGGGTATCAGGTGTGCACCGTCGACAAATGCCTGAAGAGTAAATTCCTCACCAACGAGACGCTCCTCGACAACGACCCTGCCCTCAAGTTGTTTTGCGTACTCGATCGCACCGTTCCGGTCCACATGCTCCCCCATGATGCGTACACCTTTTCCTCCGGTGAGACCAACAGGCTTGATGGCCAGGTCGCCGTCATAGTCTGAAATAAAAGAAACGGCATCGTTCTGATCTTCAAAAACACGGAACTTCGGGCATCCGGCCACGCCATGACGGTCCATCATGTCCCTGCAGAACCCCTTGTCAGTTTCGAGACGGGCTGCGGCACGTGTGGGACCTACGCAGGCGATCTGCCGGGCTTCGAGTTCATCTGCAATTCCAGCCTGCAGGGGTGCTTCAGGCCCGATAATCGCACACTGGACCCCGACACTTGTTGCAAAATCTGCAATACGTTTGACATTCGTTTCATTCTCAACAAGGACCCGTTTTGAAACAGACCAGATGCCGGGGTTTTTCTTGGACATTACGGAATACAGTTCAACATCACTGTTACGGGAAAGGACACTTGCGATCGCGTGCTCCCTCCCCCCACCGCCTACAACCAGGATCTTCATCGTCATGTATCAGATCAACCGCCTATGTAGTACTGGTTACTCCCGGATTATCTCGCTTGCTTTTACAAGTGCGTGGAGTGTGACATCCTCCCTGGCAAGTGCTGCCGCGGCGCCCTGCTCCCGGTCGACTACGGTGACGACCACGCTGACACGGGCACCTGCATCCCTGAGGGCGTCAACCCCGTATAACGCCGATCCGCCGGATGTGGTCACATCTTCCACCAGAAGAACATCGCGCCCCTTCACGTTCCCGATTAACCTCCCGCTTTTCCCATGATCTTTTTGTGCACTCCTGATAATTGCATATGGGCGTTTCCCTGCGAGGGAGACGCCAACGGCGAGCGGGACCCCGCCAACAGCGACACCGGCAACGATATCTGAAGGGTACCGGTCCACAATTTCCCTGCACACGAGTCCAAGCAGGGCCGGGTCCGTCATTGCAGTCTTAATATCGAGGTAATACGAACTGGTCGCACCTGATGCGAGAATGAAATGTCCATATTCAACGGCACCATGGCTGATGAGTGCATCAGCAACCTTGTTTACCATGCAGTTCTCCTCCGGAGGGCGCTAACATCCCACATCGCGGTCACCATGGCACCTCTTTTACACCTGCGAAGTATCCGATAATATTCGTCACCCGGTGAAGTACCGGGGTAACAATGAGAATAATGATCACAATTGGTATTGTCATCACAGAAAAAAACCATTGCGGGTCGAACACGGCAGTCAACAGGAACGCCCCGGCCACGAGATCATACTGGTCGGCGACCAGCCAGGGGTCTCCGGACTTTTTCCCGAGACGCCGTTTGAAAAAGCTCTTTGCCAGGTCTCCGAGCAGCGCTCCGGTGGCAAGGAGAAACACGGCCCACATCGTTAAGACAGGAAAAAAATCCCACATAAAGTATGAGGCAAGCATCATCTGTACAGCCCCGGTAATGACCCCGCATGCAATCCCAAGGGTAAGCCCTCTCCAGGTTTTTCCGCTACCAAAAAGCCTCCTTCCGTCGGAAAAGTTTTTCCCGCCATCGATGGGTGCGCCTCCTCCCAATGCAGCGGCAGAGGAGTTCGGGATATACGCCGGCAGCATTATCCAAAGGGCAGATACCAATGCTATTATTATTGTTTCGATACTAATAGTTGGAACACCCCAATACCTAAAATAAAGTGCAGATATAAACATTAAGGTATCTAAGGGAGAAATTTCTCAAAAAGATGCATCGGTTGGAGTATTATGCTGATCAAAAAGACGAAGAGCCTGTGCCCTGTCTGCAATACCGTCATTGGAGCGGATATTGTTGAGGAAGATGGCGGGGTATGGATACGGCGTTCATGTCCGGAGCATGGGTCATTCCATGACCTTTACTGGTCTGACGCAGATATGTACCGCAGGTTCGATAAGTACGAAAATATCGGGTCCGGCGTCGAAAACCCTCAACGGGAAGGATCGCAGGAGACCTGTCCTGCCCAGTGCGGACTTTGCAGCAACCACAAGTCTGGCACACTCCTTGCGAATATCGACCTCACAAACCGGTGTAACCTGAACTGTGACTTCTGTTTCGCCAACGCACGCGCATGTGGATATATTTATGAGCCATCGTTTGACCAGGTGGTAAAGATGCTTAAACTGCTGCGGGATGAAAAACCAGTCCCGGCTCCTGCAGTCCAGTTCTCAGGCGGCGAGCCCACGATGCGTGAAGACCTGCCTGAAATTATCCGGAAGGCAAAAGAACTGGGCTTTCCCCAGGTGCAGCTGGCCTCGAATGGTATAAAACTGTCAAAAGATCACAACTATGTCCAGGAACTGAAAGATGCGGGACTTTCAACACTGTACCTTCATTTTGATGGGGTTACGAAAGATACGAACCCGAACCTTGCCATCGATGAAAAAGTTGTTGCGAACTGTATAAAAGTCGGCCTTGGCGTTGTACTGGTCCCGACAATCATCAAGGGACGTAATGACCACCAGATAGGGGACATCATACGTTATGCAGCTGAACACATTTCGGTTATACGAGGTGTCAATTTCCAGCCCATTGCATTCACCGGGGCTGCCAGCGAGGACGATATCAAGCGGGAACGGGTGACAGTACCTGATGTATCCGAAGCGGTGGAAAAACAGACTGACGGTGTCATCAGGAAATCTGATTTTTACCCGATTCCCTGTGTATTACCCATATCGGAACTTGCTGAAGCATACGGGGGAAAACCTCAGATACGGTTTACTGCTCACCAGCATTGCGGTGCCGCTACCTATGTATTTGTCACAAAAGATGGCCTTGTCCCCATTAACCGGATGATTGATGTGGATAAATTCTTTGATTCCGTAGAAAAAATGGCCGAAAAATTGAGGAGAGGTGGATCACTGAATAAATATAAGACCCTTCTGGAAGGGATCAAGGACCTCCATGAATCGGAAAAGAAAGGTGAGCAGGGGAGTGCAATAGATTTCTGGAAACTTATCGGAAAAGCTCTGCTGCTACAGAATTTCGATGCATTAAGAGAATTCCACTGGAATGCACTCTTCATCGGCACGATGCATTTCATGGACCGTTATAATTACGACCTTTGTCGTGTCCAGAGGTGCTGTATCCATTATTCTACTCCTGACGGGACACTGGTCCCATTCTGCACCTACAATTCAGGACCAGTATACAGGGAACAGATCTGGCAGAAATGGAAACAACCCATTGAATAATTTTTTCCAGCTAATACCAGCTCCCAGGACCTCAAATGAGTTAATTTGCATGATCCGGTAATTCAGGGTCAACTTTTTTGATACAAGTACGACTGGCAGTGTCCCTTTGCATGAAGGCTTGAAGTGTTGATCAACCAGACATCAGTCCTGTTTGATCAGGAAATGTTTGTTTCATGCCGACATCCCACCCGTCACTCCCTGTAATGAGGTACGGGAGGGTCTGGTTTTTGGTAACAATCCTGATGCAGCCCTATCAGGGAACAGAACTGGATGTGCAGCGTATTGGACAGAACAAACATAAAACCGGTAGAAAAAAAAGATGACTGTGGCGTTATCCCGCGCCTGACCGCAATATGATCTGATTGTTGACATGGCTTATTTGAAGAGAAAGTTTTTTTTATGGTAACCAGTCAGGCAACGATCAATGCCCGATTTTGTTCTGCGGTTCATTTTTCATTTTAAGTCCCATTCCGGATCTTTGATAAAAATGTCGAATAATTACAGCAAATTGGCCTGATATTGGAAGATTCACCATATATTGAATCCCACATAGGAATCC
>CAIJED010000254.1 GCA_903819595.1 uncultured Methanomicrobiales archaeon
AAATTATCGCTGCAGCAAGGAGCGGTCCGATCGCGTAACCGATATTTCCACCCACAACAAAAAGGGACGTGATGGTCCCACGGTTTTCCGGCGTACATAACCTGTTCACAATGGAAAACGCATTCGGGTGGAATGCCGCATGCCCAAGTGCTGCAAGAGCCGCGAAGAGCAACAGCAGATAAATATCCCCTGTCAGGCCCATCGCCGAGATGAATACCGCGGATATCAGGAGACAGACCGAGATATCAATCACCATCCCATATTGGTCAGACATCCAGCCGAAAACCGGTTGCATCATCGATGAAGTCACGTTGTAGATGGTGACAAGCATCGCCGCCATGAAATATGAGAACCCATAGGTGCTGATCAGAAGGGGAATGATCGCAGTGACGATCGGAAGGTAAAGGTCAGTAATGACGTGGGCCCCGGAAAGCCATAATACCGGTACTGAATCGTTTGAATTCTCTGTCATTGTGGTGGTGAACACCTGCTCATGTGGATGATTTCGACCCGGATATTCTGCACTTCTTTCCGGTGAAAATGAAAACTATGCCTGATGGGAAGCACTGCTTCCAATGTTTCAGGGATACTGGCCCGGTCCTTCACATAGGTACTGACAAACGGTATCGAACCGGTGTTTGCGACCATGTATATTTCATTCCCCGCATCCAGCGCACAGTCGATAAATGCCCTGTCCGCGTGTGGCACCTGGGCCCCGAAGGGTGGATTCATCACAACCGTATCCCAGTGACCGGGTAATTTGGAAAAAGATGTAATCTCCTCCTGGATAAATCTGGGAGTCACGGAAAATTCATCAGCATTTTTCCGTGCAATTTCAAGTGCCTTCTCATCGATATCGATGCCGGTCACCGATTCTGCCCCCAAAAGGGCAGACCCAATAGATAGAATGCCAGTCCCGCAACCCAGATCGCAGATCGCCTTACCCGCAATATCCCCGTTTTGGGCTGCATGGAACAATAACCTGGCCGCGAGCGTGGCCGGGGTCGGATACTGCTCCAGGTGGGGTGACGGGGTAGAAAAACCGCTGACCTTTTCAAGGAGCATCTCCAGTTTACGCAGTTTCATTTCAGGTGATCTCATCGATCTGGTAGTTTTCGAAGGTCCTGGAACCACAGACAATTTCAAATTCCTGCGGGCTGATGAACGGGACCGGGAACCGCTCCTGGTCATCATAGGCAAGGCGGGGACAGGCCGTGTTTACGTAGCAGGAAAAACCGAGGTTCAGGAGTTCGTCAGGTGAAACTTCACGCAATGCGACCAAAAAGGCGTCGTCCCTCAGAGCGACAAGGCGTTCGGCGAGTTCCCTCCGTTGCTGTCCACTTTTCAGGGTAAGGATGATCCCAAAATTTTTTGCTTTTCTGGCGACTTCTATCAGGGCAAACCGGCGCCTGAGAAATCTCTCGGAACTGACAACTTCAACGGTCCGGCAATAGGGATCAAGGGCAACGACACGGGCCCCTGTGGCCAGCTGGACACCAAGGGGGTGAAACTGTCCCGTCCCGACAAACAGGATCTCTGTCTGCCCGCAGTTCCGCGCTGCCCCATAGGAGCATCCGAGTACCTGACCCGGGTCCGGTGCCCGGGTCCCACCCTCAGCAGAATGGCATGTTATGCCCCGTGACGCGAAGTATTCCGTGATGGCAGGGACCATGTGGGTATGTTGCACGGTGGTGACAAGCCCGATATCAGTTGAGATGAGGTGCGGAATGGCGAGTCCGAGTACACCTGGATCAAAGTCCATCCGGTAAGGGTCATAGATAATGCAGGGTGTATCATCCAGTGGGGAATGTCCGAAATGAACGACAAGGTCGACCATCTCAAGAAGTCCGGTCGCCAGGTCGCAGGCACCATAACAGGGATCACCGCTGATGACCACAAAAAACCCGGCTTTTTTCAATGCAGAAGCCACACCTGCCGCATTCCGTTTCAGCCCCTCAGGGAACTGGAGTGCAACCCTGGTGGCGCCTGTTGTTCTTAATTTTCGGACCAGTTCAGAAGTATCGATCAACCACGCGCACCCGGTCAGTGACTTCAATCCGGACAAGGGTCTTATATGGGCGGTCAAGGTCGGGCTCCCCCCGCTGGATAGCGAAGCAGATGTCCGTGACTTCGGCCCCGGCGATCTCGAGTGCTTTTAACAGTGCTTTGATCGTCCCGCCGGTGCTGACTACATCGTCTATAATGACGACCCGGTCTCCCCTGGCAATTCCGTTGAGGTACAGCTCGCCTTTTGAGTAACCTGTTGCCTGGTGGACCGCTACCTCTCCCGGCAAGTTGTACTCGCGTTTCCGGACGATATTCAAGGGAATATCTGTCATAAGGGAGAGCACCGTGCCGATATGGATCCCCATCGCCTCGGCAACGACGATTTTCGTAACACCGTTTAAGTCCAGTGCCTTTACCATCGCAGCGCCCACTTCCCGCAGAAGTGCAGGGTCAACAATCGGTACACCGTCTGTGATGGGGTGAATGAAGTAATTATATTCCCCCCTCTTTACAATCGGACACGTTTCCAAAGATTTTACAAGACGTTCAAGCATTTGACTCACCAATATCACGGAGGAATTTTTCAATGATGTCCCGGTGGACATGTGGCATGCATACGATCCGGAGGTGGCCCTTTCGTGTACATGACACCCGCCATGGGAGTGGTATTTTTCCAGGTGGATTAAATGTGGCGACATTGACATCAGGGGTGACAACGCGGGCGAACCCGAACGTCTCCATCCCGTCAATTAACCGCCAGGTATTCTTCATGCATCCCTGCACGACCGCCTGCATCCCCTCCATGCCAAGGTAGTCCAGGACCGCCAGTGCCCCGGCCACCGGGCCGCCCGGGCGGGTACCCCCGAGGGTAAACTCCTGTTTCACCGAGAGGTAGGGGGTATCGATCGATAATGCGCAGAGCATTTCCTTTTCACGGACGAGGAGGCAGCCGGCAGGGATTGTGCTCATTCCCATTTTGTGCGGGTCGACAGCGAGACTGCTGACTTCGGGCACGAGAAAATCAAACGGTTTGTGGTGGTCGAGGAAGGGAATGACCATACCCCCGAATGCCGCATCGACATGGAAAAACAGGTCATGGTCCCCGGCCATCTCGCCAAGTTCCCGGATGGGGTCGATCATGCCGTATTCGGTGGTCCCTGCAACCCCGACGATGCAACAGGTATCTTTATCGATGGCTTTTTCTGCAGCACCTGCGTCCATCCGGTACTCTGCATCGAGGGGCACGGTGTGCATATCAATACCGAGCATGTCGCAGGCCTTTCGAAAAGAGAAATGGACCGACTCCGGCAGGACCACATTCGGCCGGTGCTTTTTCTTACAGGCTTTTGCCATCCTGAGCGCCTGGATATTCGACTCGGTTCCCCCCGAGGTCGCATAACCACAGGCGTCCGGTCCATGGAACAGGGTGCCCAGCCGCTGAACAAGGGCCTGTTCAATATCTGCCGTCCCTTTGAAAAGGCCGGGATCACCGAGGTTCGTTTCCATGAACATGTCATGGGCCTTTACGGCAATCGGGTGCGGGACGGTGCACATCGAACTCAGAATATAATCGTGACTTGTGTCCTCTGCCCGCTTTAAAGAAAGGAAAGAAAAAATCTCCTCTTCTGAACACCCCTGGTTATGCATTACGGCTTCTCGCACTCTCGAGGATTATCTTTCTTTCTGTACGTGCCACCGTCTCACGTATTTTTGCGATTGCATCAATATTTGCGGATACGCTGCTGATACCATGCTCCACGAGCCATTGTACCATTGGTGGTTCAGAACCTG
>CAIJED010000255.1 GCA_903819595.1 uncultured Methanomicrobiales archaeon
AACCTGGAACAATGTTAATCGCTTCCTCAAAGGATGCCACTGCCTCGTCATATCGGCCGAGCTCATGAAGGGCTACTCCACGGTTGTTCCATGCCTCTGGAACATCGGGATTTCTCTGGATTCCAAAGTCAAATGATTCAACCGCCTCAGCATACATGCATTGTTCGAGAAATATCGTCCCGACATCGAACCATGCCTTGTAAAAATCAGGATTAATGGTCAGGACTTTAGCGAAGGATAGTAAGGCTTCCCGACCTCTTCCCTGGTAATAAAGCGTAGCTCCGTGACCATACCATCCCACCGGGTCTTTGGGATCAATTAAAATCGCCTGGTTAAAGGATAGTAAGGCTTCGTCATGCCGTTCAAGCGTATTGAGCGAGATCCCACGGTCTCTCCATGGACCGGAACAGGAGGGATCGATCCCGATTGCATTTTCAAAGGATGTGGCGGCTTCATCATGCCGCCCAAGCTCAGCAAGAGCTTCGCCACGACACAGCCATGCGTCATAATCATCATTGTTGATGGCAAGTGCCTGGTCATAGGATTTGACAGCCTCTTCATAATGTCCCTGTGCGTAATAATCGATCCCCTGGGAAAAATAATCATATTCGTCCTGTGTCATCCGGGTTGTTGAATTCATGGTTCTTCTGCCTCCGAAATTAATAGTTATTCATTCACTGGAACGATGGTATCCGAACCTGTGGGAATAACGCCGGGGAGCACGGTCATACGACTATTCTGGTCCTGTTCACGTAACATCTCGACGAGCAGGATAAATGTCGTGACCAGAAGCGGGTCGTCGAACATTCGAAAGTCGTCGCCCTTGTATTTCTCAAGCATCCTGACAACTTTATTTCCGTATTCCATATCCTGGATCTTGAGCGGGCGTATCCCTTTCTTCCACCGCTCTGTAATTATTTTCATATTGGTAACGGATACCATGAGGTGAGATTCGGCATCGTGCGTATAAGGGAGATGACCAGGTGCGGTGTGAAAGTGACCAGTTGATCAACCAATGACATTCTCTCCCCAAATGGGATAAGAAACATTGGGGATTGGGGTAGTTTTACCCCTCCCTACCTGGCTTCCCCCGCTTCCGTTCGTTCGTTGAGCCCGCATTTACCTTCTTTTTCCTGCGGTAATTTTCCCTCGATTTTGCAGCGATTTTATCTCTGTTCCGCCAATAATAGGCCTTTCGTTGTTGCTTATCCCGTTCCGGGTGACGTAAACGCCATACTTTCCACTTCGGCAGGCCGGGATGGGGAAAAAGGACCCTGCTCAGTGCTGTTTTAAGTGATACTCGTGCGACGGTCATCGTTCCCTCACCCACCGTGGCGAGGCCTTCGCCCCGACCGCCCTCCATCCGGCGAGGTGGTTCATCGTCACGGTGATCACCTGCCGAAATACCTGGAAATCCCGTTTATCCCCCCTGAATGTTCGGAACATCGGGGCCCCGGCCTCCTCCATGATGTGACGCAATACGTCATTCCGGATGACAAGAGACCGACCCGCTGCATAGACCTCAGTCTTCTCTGCGACATCCTTCGACGTCAACACTTCACCACCCCCGATCGGCCCGAGCCCCCACATGCAGGACAAGGTTCAGGTACCCGGCTTTTTCGCCAGTCCTTCACGGTCTCCCTGCATATATGGCAGTCGGATTCAAACCACAGGTCCCGGCGGCTCATGAGGACCCTCCTCCGGTCGCTTGTTCATGAGATGATTCCTCGCGGGCTTCACGGTCGTAGCATTGCTGACATAAACGTGTCCCCGCCTCTCGATCATGGTACACTGCTTTATCGGTTTTGCATACTGTGCAGCGGCCGATGTCTTTTGATATCCTCACCATCCGGCTGAGGGCGATAATTCCCGGGAGAGGTGGGGCCTTGGTCCGCTCCCTCCTCTTCGCTGCTTCGAAACATCTCTTGCAAATCCTGATCGCCGTCTTATCTTTTCTGGCGTTCCGTGTCGGCGTAACTTTCTCGATATACTCAGCACACCTCCTGCCACACGCGGCGCATTTCAAATGGCGATCAGAATGGTCGAGTGGTTTGAAGTCCAGGACCGAAATCTCAATCCCCCTTGTCTGCAATGGAGGTAAGTTTCCTGCTGTTTTATGCATATTTCCTGCAGTTGTAGGGGGTTGCAGGCACGTGTTTCGGGGATCATGCGGGGTTGGCTCCCGGATCTGCGATATTATTGCAGATTTTAGATCTGACTTGCCTGCAATTTCAGAATCAGAGAGGTAGAGAGGTATATTATTTTGTGCATCGTCATGGGGCCCCATACATTCCAATTTGCAGGCAACTATACTATCACTCACACATAAGTGTGTATAATCATCCTTAGTTTGCAAATTAGCAGCCGTAACATCCGTTGAGATGTTGCCTGCAGTTGCAGGCAAGTCAAAATTGTCACCAACACCAACGTGTGTGTAAGAATCGTTTGTTTCAGAAATAAAGGTCTCTGGGTTGTTTTCAATAGTTACGGAATTCGTTCCTGCATTAATCGAATTGCAGCCCGGTTGTTTTGATGACGTTGATGAGTTGTTGTTGTCATCTGATCCATCATCACCATCGATCCATACGCTCCCACCGGAGACCCATGCTCGAAACATCGAATGATCAAACGTGTAGGCGTTTCCCCGCCTCCGCATCGTAACACCAGAATATTCATCACCACTCATCACCGTCCTGTCCGTGTAAGAAATCGACGGGCACTTTTCCAGTAGTCCGGTATAGGTTACGCCGCGACTGGCGTACCCATGCAATAACTTGTAAACTGCGTGATATGACAACCCGGTTGCTTTCTGCAACATCGGGATGGTAAACTCCGGCCACTTCTCTTTTTCAATTGTTGCGACCAGGTCGGATTCCTTCTTTGTCAGCTTTGTCGCCTGGCCACCGGTTGTACCGTTCAGAAGACCATATAATTTTACTGCATCGTCGAAATCATCCCGGGTGGCCATGATACACGACATCCCCTCGATATCGATCCGTTCCCGCTGATGAAACCTGATCACAGCATTTGACTTGATGAGGTCGAGTAACATCTCGGGGTTCCTCCTGTTGTCGGCCGCCTGGAATTTTATCTTTTTCGCGAATGGGATAACCACGTGAAACCGTTCGGCCCCGATCAGTTCCCACATCGCACGGCATACCAGTACCTGCGGACGCTCTATGTTGGTCTGTGGCAATGCCTGGTTCTGGTCTAGTACCCTTGCGAGGACACGGTTGTCCTGCTCTGGAGAATCATCGATCCAGCAGGTAAGCATCCGGTTGAACACCTGGTCATCGCCGGAACCTTCGACTTTCGCCACCCACCAGATGCACCGCTCCGGTATTACACATACCTGGCCCTTCCGTTCCTTGTTCACCGTCCGGTAGAGAAACGGTTTCCGAAACGAGGTGGTAACACCCTTGAGAATCTCGGACATATCTTCCGACAGGCTGGTGTCATCGAGGACAATCGTCATGCCCGGCTGCAGGCCTTCCATGTAGAACAGGGCCTTGTTGGACATGGCCCCGGAAATCCTGAACCGTTCCGGTACCTGTTTCAACATTGTCGTGAACGTGTGGCTCTTCCCCTTGCCGCTTTCGCCAGTCACCGACACATGAAGACCGGCGGTATTAATGACGGACCGGCTCGCAATCGACAGGATGAGGCACTCTGCAGCGGTCTCATCGCCTTCGTGGTCGAGGGAAAAGGCCTTGAGCATCCCTCCCTTCGGGTCCCCATGTTGAAGGACTGTTGTGGCTTCCCCGATGCCTTCCATTGTACTGAACGACGGGGTCGGTGGTGGCCCACCTGGTGGTGGCCGGGGTTTGCTGCTGGTTGTATACTCTGCCGTCGGTTCGTAGCGGTCCCGTAAATCATCCCAACGTTGAACCCCGCCTCCACATGAAGCATGCTTACAGGCAGCGAACAAACCCCCGTCATGAAACTGGATTGCATAAGCACCGTCTTTGTGGGCAGATGAGAACGGGCACTCGTCGAGGTTGTAAAGTATCCCC
>CAIJED010000256.1 GCA_903819595.1 uncultured Methanomicrobiales archaeon
AATGATCAATAATACCATGAGTACACCACTAATGATAATATATTCAATAAGTGTAGAAACCGCGGATTCATTGCCCTTAATATAATACGGTTTCATTGTACTCTGTCACCCCGTTATTATAATGAATGATTACACGGTCTGCATTGTTATCAATCCTCACAATTGCATTCCTTCTCTCCCGGGAAAGATTGACAAAATCGCCCATAAATGAGGAATTAGTAAAATTTGCAGGATCTCTGTAGAGGTCCACTTTCATCTCCTGGATATCATGTTTTGGAAAATCAAGGACACTTTCAGCGGTGGACTGTCCGACCAGTGTAGATTCGTTTATCAGGAGGGCCAGGAAAAATATGCTGGAACATATGACAAAACTCATCAGGATTATCCATTGAGCCTCGTTATTCAATCCCGCCACAGGAGCACCTCAAGTAATACATCTTGTGATCGTGAGTCCATTCCTGGAAGAGGTGTGCCCGGTGGATCGAAACGAACGAACCTGGTAACGCGAACCATTTTTTCCCTCCCTGTCCGAAATTTGTCATAACTGGAGAATTTCGCATTTTGCAATCCTGTTGAGGAATTGGTGAAAAATATTGTGGCATTGTAGTAGATCTTTTCATTTTTAGTGGATGTAGAATTCAGATAACTGGTAAAAGTAGCATTAAATTTATCTGTCTGATTCCTGGTGATTTCCGTTTCCAGTTCACTTTGTCCAAGGTAGTGATCGGGTGTATCCATCATGGCTAATGCGTCATTTCCTAGTTGCTCGAGTTGCAAATCGCTGATATGAGAATCGCCGGGAGTAAAAATACTCGTCGTGCTCAGGACGAGGTACACCGTGGTAACCATCAGGATCGCAGCGGCGATACCCTCGATGGTATAGAGCTGACCTGAGTCAGTTACCATACCTTCACCTCAAGTGCAGCGGGGATAAAAATTTGCTGTTGCTGTGCATCCAGGTATTTATAGGGCGTCGATAAAGAGACAACATTATCAAAATTCACAATAATCGATAGCCTGCTATACTCGTCGGACTGGATAGCTGTCAGATATGCAGGGTCAAGGATTATTTGGACCTGCTTATTTCCGACATCCGGATACGACAGGTATGAATTGCCATTTACTTTGAATGTGAGATCCGGGGGGATGGTGGTCCCGTCTTTCCACAGCTGAATTGAAGTAATATTAATTTTCCCAGGAGTGGTCAGATTAAAATTACTGATTGAAATATTGACCCCCTCATCTAACGGATCTGGTTGGTACTCTGGTGATGTCAGCGTGGTATGATAAATCTCATCCATGTTGAGATCAATTGTAAAAATAGAGCTACCGGTTGATCCATCCGGGTCAGTAATAATTGCATAACCCGGTTGCCTGATTTTGACAACACGTTTAATATATCCATAATTATTAGGGACCTGGTCTCCAACTGGTCGGAGATTATCATAATACTTAGAACCGTTAATATCCCACATAGAAATGTTAAACCGATACGGGTAATCCCCGAAAACGAGTTTTGAATTATAGTCCCCACCCGAATATGAAAGATCGGGATCTGTAGAAAAAAAACGCTTTACTTTTGAGTTTGAAAGAATATTCGGGGTTAATTTATCCAGGGCCAGACCGAGCCGGACGATTTTATCGGTATGGTATTGATCGACCTGTTCCCAACTCGGTTTTTTATCGACGGTCCATCCTGGATCTTCAACAAGGATTACCCCGGTACGGTATGCGACACCATCATAGTCAATCGATTTACTGGAGAGGCCAACAAGAAGTCCGGAAGCCATCGTGACAACAAAAATAAAGGCCACCATGAAAATAGTAAAACCTGCAAGAAAATCTATCGATAGCAGTCCTGAGTCATTCGCGTCATGCGATGATGCATCCCGGCGGCTCATTGCTAACTATTCTCGCATTATAGGCAATTATTCTATTGGTGCTCCCACCCTGGCGATTCCATCCATTTACAATGGGCACTATCATTTCAAGCCTTTTAAGTAATCATTCGCCTAACACAAATTATCAATCTACTTTCAAGGTGGACAAATATGACGACCCCAACCTCTACCCCCCCTCTGACCCGCGAGCTCACCCATGCAGAATTCCCCCTCGTTAAAGAGATCTGGTACCATTACCACCAGCAGGAACCCAACCCCGCAGAGGACCGCGTTTTCGGCACCTTTGTTAATGGGACACTTGCCGCGGTCGCACGGTGCCGGCTTCATCCGGACGGTCACGAAGTCGATGGCGTCTTCACCCTTGAAGAATTCCGTGGAGGTGGCCTGGCCCGGCTCGTCGTACAGGCCCTGATCGATGCATGCGGGCATGAGGTACTATATATGCATTCAACCCTGCAGCTCATCAGTTTTTACAAGACATTCGGCTTTTTCCCAATCCCCGAGGACCAGCTGCCCACAATGATCAGGGAACGGTTCCTCTTCTGCTTCGGTGAGATGGCCGGGTGCAACGTCTGCCCGATGCGGAGGGAAGCGACACTGTAATACAGAATGACGCTCGACAAAGGTGAAAAGGAGAGACGATGGATGTTTTTCCTGCAATCTGGCGGAAATAACATTGTCACCTGTGAAGCGGCATGATCGGAAACAATAGAGGACTGTTCTTTACAATATCCCTGATAGAAAGCTGGTTCAACAATAATCCTCGTTGGTTGGCAAGCGTATTTCCTGCATAATTCCTATATA
The DNA here is from genome assembly GCA_903819595.1 of uncultured Methanomicrobiales archaeon. Lineage (GTDB taxonomy): Archaea > Halobacteriota > Methanomicrobia > Methanomicrobiales > Methanospirillaceae > CAIKOD01. The sequence continues at coordinate 2,706 of CAIJED010000256.1, forward strand.
GTATTGTTCATAATAATGAACATATGTTCAAAAGGATGAACATTCTCGAAACACCCACATTCGAGACTCTCATATTCCTTGGCCGCCATTACCGGGACAGTTACTACGTCAGGGAGCTGGCAAAGGTCCTCACGATCAGTACCGGCGCTGCGAGCGGACAACTCCGGGCACTCGAGGAGTCGGGTCTCGTGACAAACGAGAAAAAAGGGAGGACTCTCCTGTTCAGAGCAAAGATCTCACACCCAATCGTGAGGGAGGCAAAAATTTTCGCAACCCTGCTTGAACTCTCGCCGCTAATCGTTGCAGGGCAACGTGGGATAGTACGGATGATTCTCTTTGGAAGTTGTGCAGTGGGAGAAGATACTTTTGAAAGCGATATCGATCTCTACATCGAAACAACAGATCGTCCGGCAACAAAGGCACTGATATCGTACGCTGAGTCAGTCGTATCACGGAAAATTTCTCCGATTATTGTCTCACCAGATGGGGCTGTGCAGATCCGGACAAGTGACCGCCCGCTGTTCGAGCGGATACAAGGTGGGAAGCTCCTGGTAGGTGAACAATTATGAGATACCATTTTGAGGAATGTCTGGAGCGGGGAAAGATCGTAAAAATCCCTATTGATCAGGGCCTTATTACAAAGGAACTCCGTGAAGCAGAAGTGGATCTTGCCGCAGCAGAGCGGTCGCTTCTGGACTACCAGGTGAAATGGGCAATCATACAGGGATACTATTCACTTTTCCACTCGCTGAGGTCCCAGGTATTTAGCAAAGGCTATCGTGAGAAGAGCCATCGCTGTCTGAAGTATGCGGTTGAAGCCCTATTTGTTGATCAAGGGTTACTAGATCCCGTAGTACTTGAGCACTTTTCTTTTGCCATGGATCTTCGTGAAGGTGCTGATTACAGTTGCATCTATAATGAGGAGTCAGCCCATATCGTGGTCATGTCAGCACGATCTGTATATGAGATGGTCAGCCCTGAAAGAAACCCCCCCTGACCCGTGAGCTCACCCATTTCGAATTCCCCCTTGGGAAAGAGGCCTGGTACCACTACCCCCGGTAGGAGGCAAACCCTGCAGAGGACCGCGTTTTCGTAACCTTTGTCGACGGCGTCTTCACTCTTGAAGGGTTCCGTGGACATGGCCTCACCCGGCTCGTCGTGCAGGCATCAAATCAACGCATGCGGCCATGAGGTACTGGGTTGCACTCAACCCTGCATCTCATCAGTTTTTACAAGACATTCGG